>CAYXUZ010000138.1:0-4265 GCA_964467705.1 uncultured Ardenticatenaceae bacterium
CTCAATTACCATTTAGGCTGTGTAACCACAGTGGAATTCAAATCTCCCCCCCCCTTATCTACTCATATGGCTCAAGTTGGCATCTCGCCCATTCCTTTATTGGGCGTCAATATCCATCCAGTGCGCGTGGTAGAACTGCATGAATTAATGGCAACTACCATTGACCACTACTGGAAAGCATTACTTCTTCACGTAAACGTCCATGCTATGAATCTAGCATTTGAGCAAGCTTGGTTACGGGGCTTTTTTAATTCCGCTGACGTTGTTTTTTGTGACGGTGCAGGCGTGAAATTGGGCGCACGGCTGCAAGGAAACCATATTCCAGAGCGAATCACCTATGCAGATTGGATGTGGCAGCTCTCGGAATTTGCAGCCGCAAAAGGGTACAGTTTCTATTTTTTAGGCGCTCAACCCGGTGTCGCTCAAAAGGCAGCGTCGAAGTTGCGCGAAAGGTATCCGAGCCTTCAAATTGTGGGAACGCACCATGGGTATTTTGATAAAGAGATAAATAGCCCCGATAATGAAGCCCTTGTGCAGGAAATAAACCAGTTGCAGCCGAACATACTCGTTTTGGGATTTGGTATGCCTCTCCAAGAGCGATGGCTTTACGAGAACTGGAATCAATTGAATGTCAATATTGCTTTGACGGGGGGCGCTGTCTTTGACTATGTCTCTGGTGAGTTGAATCGGGCGCCAGGTTGGATGACAAATAACGGTTTTGAGTGGCTGGGTCGGCTGTGGATTGAACCACGCCGTTTATGGCAGCGGTATCTGGTAGGAAATCCACTGTTTCTATGGCGTGTCCTCAAGCAGCGGTTTGGTTTTTTGTATGTTGGTTGACCAGGCTACTTTTCGGATTCGCTAATTTTCTGGTTGGTAGTTACCTATGAGCAATTGGTGTTTTAATTGTCATTATTTTGTGGTGATGTTGGTGGTGGTGATGGTCACGGCCGTCTCCTCACCACCACCCTCTCTCCATGCCCAATCCACCATCACCGTGCAGAGCGACACACTGGACGACAGTGACTACCCCAACCGCGTCACCTTCCGACTGGATGTAGACACGCCGGCCGCCATTACCGAAGCCACGCTGAACTACGAAGTGAGCAAAACAAGCTGCCTGGAAGCCACCGCCGCTGTGCCGGTGGAAGTAGAAGACGGCTCATTGCAGTGGACATGGGAAATGGTGCGGTCGGGAAATCCCCCACCCGGCGCTTCTGTCACCTGGACGTGGACGCTCACCGATGCCGACGGAAACATGCTCACCACACCCCCACAGACCCACACCTTCACCGACAACCGTTATGAGTGGCAGACCGTATCGGCCGACAATTTGCAGTTGCACTGGTACGAAGGCAACGTGGGGCCAACCCTGCTGGAAGCGGCCGGCGCCGGGCTGGAACGGTTGGAAAGTGAGATGGGCATTGAATTGCAGGATGAAGTCAACCTGTTCATCTACGGCGATACGGATGATATGCGCGACGCCGTCTTGTATATTCAGGATTGGGCCGGGGGCGTGGCTTTTAGCGATTACAACGTCATTCTGATGGGCATTCCGCCGTCGTTGGCGAATACGTGGGGGCAGGATGTGGTGCCGCATGAACTGGCGCATCTGGTGGTGGCCCAGTACGGCCGTAGCTGCGTCGGCGGCTCGCGTCCCAACTGGTTGGAAGAAGGGCTGGCTGTGTATGCCGAGGGAGAACCGTCAGCGGAAATACAGGCGGATGTGGAACGAGGTCTGGCGAACAACAGCTTTGAACCATTGCGCAGTCTGAACGGGGCATTTTCCGCGCATGGGCCAGAAGCGGGCATCGCTTACAGCCAGAGCTACAGCACCGTAGCCTATCTGTTGCAAACATACGGCCGTGAACGCCTGCAACAACTCATTCTCACCCTGGCTGCCGGTAAGGGAACGGACGCCGCCCTGGAAGAAGTGTATGGTTTCAACGTGGACGGATTGGAACTGGAATGGCGGGACTATATGGGCTTGCCGCCGCGTGACATTCCGCCCACGCCCACCCCCATCAACCCGGCCGCCATTCCCACCATTGTCCCGGAAGGGCTGCCTGCCAATGTGCCCACCCCACCCGCGGCGGCGGCTACGCCTTTACCAATCACCAACACCCCCGCTACCAATCCCGGCATCTGCAACCTGGGTCTTATCCCTCTATTACTCATCGGTTTCATTGCCATCCGGCGGCGAGATTGATCCATGAAACGTCCTTCCCTGCACCCTGTCACCCTGTCACCCCTCCACCTTGTCATTCTCATGGCTCTTTTTACGCTCAGTTGCCGGTTGGTCAATGAGGCATTACAAAGTGGGGCCAATGATGTTCCGGCGGGTGTAGACCGCAACGACGCCATATTTTTTGATGGTGGGCAGCCATTGACGTTAGACCCGGCCAAAACACACGGCGGGCCAGACAGCGAATTGGGCCACATTTTCAGTGGGTTGGTAACGCTGGATCAGGCCATGCAGGTGCAGCCGGAACTGGCAGCGGGCTGGACGGTGAGCGACAACGGCCGTACCTACACCTTCCACCTGCGCCAAAACGCCATCTTCCATGACGGCCGTCCCGTCACCGCCCAGGATGTCATCTATTCCTGGGAACGCGCCGCCAACCCCGCCACCGGCTCTGACACCGCCCAAACCTACCTGGGCGACATCGAAGGCGTGCCGGAAATGTTGGCTGGCTCGGCCGACCACATCAGCGGGCTGCGGGCAATTGATGATCACACATTAGAAGTGCGCCTGCGTGAACCCGTTGTCTACTTTCTGCAAAAACTGGCCTACCCCGTCGCCTTTATTGTGGATCAGAACAACGTCGCCCAGGCCAATTGGGAATATCAGCCCAACGGCACGGGGCCGTTCAAATTACAGACATGGCAAGATGATGAACTGCTGGTGCTGGAACGGTTCGACAAATATTACCTGGAACCGGCCCAAGTGCGCCACATCGTCATCAATCTGGGGCCAGGGCTGTCATTGGGGCGGTACGAACAGGGCGATATTGATCTGGTGGGCATTGGCGGGGCCAACCTGGAACGTGCCCGCGACCCGAACAGCGATTTTTATAATGAACTGCGCACGGCCGTTGCCCTTTGCACCGCCACCATTGGCCTGAACAACCAATTAGCCCCCTTCGACGACGTGCGTGTGCGCCAGGCATTCAATCTCGCCCTCGACCGGGAACTGCTCATCGAAGCCTTCGCCGACGGCAACGCCATCCCCGCTGCCGGGGCGCTGCCGCCCGGAATGCCCGGTTACACATACAAACCTGAACGCGGCTACCCCTACGACCCCGAACAGGCGCGGCAGCTATTAGCCGCAGCCGGATACAGTGACATCAGCCAGTTTCCCGTGCTGCGCTTCACCACCTCCGGCTACGGCGACATCGGCGACTACGACGCCGCCATCATCTCCATGTGGCAAGACAACCTGGGCGTCACCATCGAACCACACATCATAGACCCCTTCCAATACTACGATGAAATATACAGCGGCAACATCGGTCACTTCTACGACAGCGGCTGGTGCGCCGACTACCCCGACCCGCAAAACTTCCTCGACATCCTCTACCACAGCGGCAGCCGCCAAAACATCGGCCACTACCAAAACCCCACCGTAGACGCCCAACTGGAAGCCGCCCGCACTGAACGCGACATCAACCGGCGCATGGAACTGTACGCTCAAATCGAAGATGAAATTGTCGCCGACGCCCCCGTCATCTTTCTCAATCACGGCCTGGGCGCCGTGCTGGTCAGCCCTCAATTGCAAAATTATGTCCTCACCCCCTTCGGCGTGCGCCAGTGGCATTTGTTATCCGTTGACAGAACCCCCTGATCAAATCAGTCGCCCTTTAGGTTGTTCGTTTTTTTGATTCTTGCATAAAATAGGCGCCGGAAAAGGAAGGCACATGCAGCAAAAGATAAAAGTCTGGTTGATGATGATGATAAGTTTTGTGGGGGGCACGGCCGTGATTTTTGCCCAAAACAATACAGAACCAATAAGGCACACTGATGGTGTAAGGGGCACGGCCGTAAGCGGCGAACTCACCACCTGGCATCCCCTCACCATAGACTTCACCGGCCCCTTTGCCCACGAAACCGACGACGCCCCCAACCCCTTCCTCGACTACCGCCTGCAAGTTACCTTCACCGGCCCCCAGGGCCAGACCTACAACGTGCCCGGCTTTTTTGCCGGAGATGGGCAGGGCAGCGGCAGCGGCCACATCTGGCGCGTCATCTTCGCCGCCGACAGCCCC
>CAYXUZ010000138.1:4275-4648 GCA_964467705.1 uncultured Ardenticatenaceae bacterium
AGCTGCCTTCCATGCCGGCCCCGCCATCGCCATTGATCTCAACATGAACAACGGCGCCCCCCATAGCTTTCATGGGACCAGCGGCAGCTTCTATATAAACAGCCCCATCTGCCCACAGCCCGGTTTTCTGGCGCACGGCCGTTTGGAACACACCGGCGGCCACTACCTCAAATTCGCCGACGGCCACCATTGGATAAAAGGCGGCGTAGACAGCCCCGAAAATTTCCTCGCCTACGCCGGTTTCGACAACACCCACGACCAGGGCGGCCTCATCCCCAACTTCCTCCACTACTACCAACCCCACGTCACCGACTGGCAGCCAGGCGACCCCAACTTTACCAGCGCCGACACCGGCTACGACGCACCGCCCATG
>CAYXUZ010000138.1:4658-17599 GCA_964467705.1 uncultured Ardenticatenaceae bacterium
CGGCGCACTCAACTACCTGGCCGCCCAAGAAATCAACTCCATCTACTTCCTGCCCATGAACCTGGGCGGTGACGGCCAGGAAGTCTACCCCTTCATCGCCCCCGAAAACACCTACTACAACAAAACCCACTACGACATTAGCAAACTGCATCAATGGGGCATCGTCTTCAACCACGCCCAAAACAAAGGCATCGCCCTCCAATTCGTCCTGGCCGAAACCGAATTCCCCAACCGCATCTGGCTCGATGGCGGCACACTGGGCGTAGAACGCAAACTATTCTTCCGCGAACTCATTGCCCGCTTTGGCTACCTGCTGGCTATCAAGTGGAATTTAAGCGAAGAAAACGAATACAGCATCACCCAACTACAAGAATTCGCCGCATACATTGACGCCCTGGACTGGAACAATCATCAAATCGCCGTCCACACCCACCTCGATGACACGTCCGACTACCCGCATCTGCTGGGCGACCAAAAATTCACCAACACCTCCATCCAATACACCTCTGACATGGCTAATATCCTGATAGATTCCTGGCGCGTTTATTCCGCCAACAGCGGCCACCCCTGGGTGCTGGACATGGACGAGAACTACACCTCACTATCAAGCTGGAATGAAGACGCCCTGCGAGTAGATGTCTTATATCCCGTCTATTTTAGCGGTGGTAACATCGAATGGTATTTAGGCTACCACAATTTACCTTTGGGCGGCGATTTGAACCTGGAGGATTTCCGCACCCGCGAAAAGATGTGGCGTTACACCCGCTACGCCCGCAACTTTATCAGCCACAATCTCCCCTTCTGGCAAATGAATCCCCACGACACTTTATTGAATGGCGAAAATATCAGCCGCGGCGATGGGCAGGTGTTGGCAAAACCAGGCCAAGTCTATGCCCTGTTCCTGCCTGTAGCCGACGGCAGCGGCCAACTCAATCTGTCCGGTGCGCCTGGTTTATTCGAGATGCGCTGGTTTGATCCCCGAAACGGCGTATTTGTAGGTGGCATACACACCGTTTCTGGCGGCGGAATCATAGATATCGGTTTACCGCCCAGGGACGTTCAGTCTGATTGGGTGGTCTTGTTACAACAGACGCAACTGGCAAACATCCGTCCCTCCCTGTTGGGCAGCGATAGTGTGTATTTGCCCCTTATCGTCCGGCCGTGCCCGGCCGTTCCATAAGGAAATGGGTATGTATTACGTTCTATTTTCTTTGATTTTCAGCTTGCTGGTCATGCTAACATCGGCATCACAACCGGCCGGGAAACATGCTGTTTATTTGCCGGTGGTGCTGCGCCCGGAAGAGCTGACCCCCTCAGAAGAATTCATAGTGCAGATTACGCCAACCGGCCATTTATTCAGCAGCACGTTTGAGCCACACTCCTTTGTGCTGACAAACCCGGCCAGCAATACGCAGCAGGTGGTTCATGTCAGCATTGATCTGAGCACGGGGGCATTCATGGATATGGTCTATGATCCTAATGGCGTGGCCGGAGACCAGACGGCGAAAAACCTGGAAGTAAACAGCGGCGGTAGCCAGGTTGGTTTTATTGCGCATGGTTTTGCTGCGCCCCATCACGATGGCTATGATCGGCTCAATCTGGCTTTTGCCCACTTTGATCCCGGAGAAACATTCACCTTTTCGCTGGATGTGGACCCGACCAGTATTCGGGGGGTAGCGGCGCCGGGGCCATATGAGTCCGGCAGTGTGTCTGGGTTTGAGCTGGTTGGGGCCACCATAGAAGTGACGTTTGCCGATAATACGGTGTTGAGTGGGCAAACATTCCGGCTGCCGCATAGTGTGGGTGGTTCGCAGGCACTTGTGCGCAGTAACCTGCCATCCGCGCCACAGGTGCAGGTGGTGGGGGTGCCGGGAGGGGGCACGGCCGTTGTCACCAACCCCCAACAGACACTACAAATTCAAACCTCATCACGCGGCCTGGTTAAAGTGCTGATCATCGAAGGTGGTCTCTTTACAGACGGCGTACCTGGTGGCGGCTTTGATCTTGATCCCTTTGAGGCCAATTCAGCCCTGACAGCCCGCGAATATGAAATCTTTTCCAACGGTGGGACAATCCAATTACCTGTGCAGTTAAGCCACTCTCATGTAGATGGTGGTCTAAACATGATTGTCGTGACACAAGAAAACGTATTTGGTTACAAAGGCGCCGTTTCTGCGCCCATCATTTTGGAGTTACAAAATTAAACATGGAACGCCTCAAGAAACTATCTAGCCTTTTTTTAATTGTCATTTTCTCTGGTATCGTCCTCGCCACTATGCAGGCAACCAACAGTGAAGTTCAAGCCATCCAGGAGGCATCCCTTTATTCATCAGCCACAGTTTCAGGAGGGACTGCCCTGTATTTACCACTTATTATGACCCCGTTCCTGCCTGCCCCTCCCATTCGGGCTGTGCTTTTTTCGGGACCAATCAACACAGACACCATTACAGATATTGCCTCGGCCGGAGATGAAAGGCTGTTTGTGGTAGCCCGCAATGGCATTATTCGTATTTTGCAGCCCAATGGACAATTTTTACCCACCCCCTTTTTAGACATCCATGAGTTGGTTACCACCGCAAATTGGGAGCAGGGCATGTTAGGGTTGGTATTTCATCCCAACTACCCCAGCACACCTCACTTTTATGTAAGTTATACCCATGTTCAGTACAACCAGGTCTATGTGGTACGGTATACCGTCAATCAGGCAACCCCTGATACTGCCGATGAAGCATCTGCCGCCTTGATCCTGCGCATCAATAAAACCTTGCCCGACAGCCTGGTACATAATGGCGGCGACCTCAGCTTTGGGCCGGATGGGTATCTTTATTTTGGCATTGGCGATGGTGGCCCGGATCCTCATCATGGCAGTACGGATGTCCATGATCCAGCTAACAACGGCCATCGTCTGGATACATTGTTGGGCAAGATATTGCGGATTGATGTGAACGGGACAGGATTGCCGCCGCAAGATAATTGCAACAGTGGCATCGTGAGTTTCAACTATACCATTCCTCCCAACAATCCCTTTGCTGATGGTAGTGGGCCTAATTGCGATGAAATATGGGCTAGAGGGCTGCGAAATCCCTGGCGATTCAGCTTTGATCGTGCAACCGGAGATTTGTTTGTGACCGATGTGGGTGAATGGGAACGGGAAGAGGTGAATATCGAATTAGCCGGTTCGGCTGGTGGCCTGAACTATGGCTGGCGCTGCTGGGAGGGCACCTATGATCAGACGATTCCCCATCCGGTTATTGCCGATAGATGCCTTCCGATAACGGCATATACCTTTCCCATCCATGAATATGATCAGAGCGGGGGCTGCTCGGTCGTTGGCGGGTTTGTTTATAACGGCCCGGGATACCCATCTTTGCAAGGGCATTATATTTTTGGCGATTTCTGTAATGGGGTGATAAAGGTGCTAAGCCGCGTTTCACAGGATGAGACTGAGTGGGACTTAACACGGCAGGTAGGGACGGGAGAGTTCATCAGTACGTTTGGGGAAGATGCGGCAGGTGAGTTATATATGGGTACCTGGAGTGCAACTGGTCAAGCCCGTGTTTACCGGATTGTGGTGGAAAACTGACCCAACCGGTAAGCGTCATAGGGCTGGCGTTGACCATTGATGGTGAGGGGCAGGCGGCTGCCGGTGGCGGGGTCATAAAAGCCGATGTGTAGTGGATAACGGCCGTTATCCTCTGGCAGCATAATGGTATACGTGTCCGTAAACACCTCCCCCGCCGCCCACAGGTGCGTGGGATAGAATCCATTTCGGGGAGCGCCATCCGCCTGGGCTACCGGCGGCAAGGTGGGGTCGCCCAGATGAACAAAGGTGGTCAGTTCCGCCTGGGGCGGTTGGGTAATGTACCACTGTAGCTGAACCTCAATGGTGTTGGTGGTTGTGAGAACTGCCGCATCTGTCAACAATATGCCCTCCCCAAATTGAGCCAAAACTGGCTGTTTTGCTTCCGGCCACTGTGCCGGAACCACCTTCACGCGGCCTATTTCCACACTGCCATCACCGTCCAGGATGGAAACAAACAGGCGTGTTTCGGTGGGGGTCTGCATGGTGGGTTCCAGGTAAACGGATACATGGTCTACGACGATTTGCTCGTTTGGCCAGAAGGTAGCTGGGAACAAGCCATTGCCGTGATAGGTGTGGCGGTTGCCCACCAGTGCCAGGTCGTGACCTAAAACGGCAATGACCTCGGTGGGAGGATGGTTGATTTCGCCGGTTTTTCGCCAGTAGAGGATCATGTCAATTGGTTGGCTGGGCACGGCCGTGTCCGGCAAAGGCCCCACCGCCACCAATTCCAATGCGCCCAGGGGGGCCTGTATCAGGTGCGCCGTCGGCGGTAAATCACCGGCAGCGATGAGCGGCGGCGGCGCATACGCCGCCGGGATGACCACCAGCAACGCATAACAAGATGTGGCCAAAGCGACGCCCCCCGCCAGCCAGCCATAACGAATCTGGCTCAACCCAAAGGCCAGCGCCAGCGCCACCGGCAGCAGCGCCGGAAAGAGCAGCCGCCCCTGTTCGGCCGGGGTCTTCACCATGAATTGCAGCCATCCGGCCACGAGCAGCAATACCCAACCGACCAGGATGAGTGCCAAATCCCAGCGGATGGTGTGGCGGTGATGATGCACGGCCGTTGCCATCCCCCCCAGCGCCAACAAGACAATACCCACCCATAACCAGTAGACCAATGGCGGCGGTTGCACCGTCATCCAGCCAAAATAGGCAACGGCCGATTGCCCCACTTTAACCAACTCACGCCCCAATTGCCGCATGGTCAGCGTCCGCTCCCCACCGGCCAGTTCAATGAACATCTGGGTGGCTGTCACATCCCCGTAAAGCAGCCAGTTGCGCCAGAACCACCAACCGGCGATGAGAGCAGCGGGTAAGAGGGTGAGCAAAATGAAGTCACGCCGGAGGGGGGCACGGCCGTGTTGCTCCCGCCCCACCCGCCACCACCACCAACCGGCCACCGCCACCACCCACACCAGCAACAAAACCCCGGCCGTTTTGGAGAGCATAGCCAACCCCAACGATACACCCAACATCAACAACCGTCGCCGGGTAACGCCATTCAGCCACAACCACAATACCTGCCAGATGACCAGGGAACTGAGCAAAATCATCAGCGTATCATTGCTGATGACGGCGTGCAGAAAATTGAACTGTGGCAAAAAGGTCACCAGCGCCATGGCCAGCAGCGCCCGCCCTGGCTGCCCCGGCCACAGCAGCCGCCCCGCCCGGTAAATGAGCACCAGCGTCAGCCCACCCAGGAGAATGGAGAAGAGGCGGAGAGGGAGAACGGCCGTGTCCCCCACCGACCACCCGGGCTGAGGCACATATAAATTCGGGTTGCCCGTCGTCTGTCCTAGTTGCGCATAAGGGTTTATGTGTAGAACCGGCGGTTCACCCGACCGGCCCAACAATAGCGCCAGCAGCACATAATAAAGTGGTGGTTGTGCTGCCTCTTGCCGCGCCAGATTGTCTCCGGCGACTGGCAATTCGCCGGTGGTAGTAATCGCCTGCACCGTATAAAAATGGTGGTTCTCATCCGGTGCTTCAAAAACAGGCACGGCCGTCATATACCCAACAGTTAGCAGGGCATAGAGCAGTAAAATGGCGGCGGCCACATAGCCAGAACGACGATTGTGTACTATCATTTCCACCCAATTTTCTACCAGTGAAAAGGACAATTCAATATGAAAAAAAGAGCATTGATTGTATTTGTCATCACCATATTAAGCATCAGCGCCGTGCAATTTGTGTTTGGTCTTTCCACAGGAATTACCGGCCTTTCCGGCATGAACGGTGGTAACAGTTGTAATCTTTGTCACAACGGCGGCATAACACCAGAGGTCAGCATGAGCGGCCCGCAAATTGTTTTGCCTGGTGCGACCCATATTTACAACCTGACGATTTCCGGCGGGCAAGAAATATCCGGCGGTCTCAATGTGGCTGTGACCAATGGTGCTTTGCTCTCCCTCAGCAGCGAGACGCAGGTGGTGAATGATGAAATCACCCATACTGCTCCCAAATCGGTTAACCAAAATGGTGATGTAGTTTTTAGTTATGCCTGGACGGCGCCGGTCATTACCGGCACTGTGGCCATCACCATGTATGGTGCGGGCAACTCCGTGAACGGCGATGGCAACAACAGCGGCGACGCGGCCGGGCTGACCACTTTATCCATAACGGTGATGGAACTAAATGAGAAGCTCTATTTGCCCATGATCCGACGCTAGATTGGTTCAATCTTCAAAGATTGAACCAATCTATGGCACAGGTACACAGGGCGACTCCGGCCAAGTATCCAACTGCCCCATGCCGTTGGTGGAAAGCACCAGGCGGTCTATGCGGAAGCTAGGGGAACGGGCGGAAATTTCTAGCGTGTGCAGTCCGGGTTGTACATTGGGGAAGTCGGCCGGTCCTAAAATGCCACCCCCATAATCAAAATTGAAGTCATACGTCCAGGCGTCTACTACGTTGGAAAAGCCTTTAATCCAGGGGCGATCGTCCAGGCGCACCCATACATCATTAAAGTCGGTGGGACTGAGCGGGTGGGAATTGCGCACATTGAGCCGGTAGATACCGGATTTCGTCAGGCTGATCGGATAGCTGAGAACGGCGATGCCGGGTTGACCGAGGTAGCCAGGGCCGGTCCAGACGTAATAGCCGCTGTCGGTGTAGCCGGGGAAGCCGGCCTGTAATTGCCATTGGTCTACAGCGGGAACGGATTCAATCTCAATCACTACGGCGTCATCCGTTTCCAGAAAGGCGCAGTCGCCAATTGCCGGGGACAGCACCAGGGGGAGGTAGAGGGAGGGCGTTCCTTGTGGGGTGGCAACGGCCGTGCCCGGCGCATATACCAACAGGATAAACAAACCCAAAAGGGTCACGGCCGTGCCGCCCAGCCCCACCAAAAATACCCGCCATCTCCCCAAACCAGATTTTTCCATGAAGTTTTTCTCCTTATAGCGTATCCCAACCAAGAACCTGGCTTCCATTCGGCATTGCCAGCGCCATTTCAGTTGCCATGCAAAGGGGGGTGAACTAACGCAGGTATGGCTGCTGCACGTCTAGCCCTTGAATTACTCGAAAGTGTTTAATGTTGAAAGAAAAAAGAGTTACGGCATGATTCATTGCCTGGGCAGCAATGATGCAATCTGGAATGCTTAAACCGGTCGTAAAACGGTATTGTGTGAGCAAGGAATAGGCAGCGGCAAAATCGGCCGCATCCGGCCAGGAAACAGTGAATACGTTTAGAAACTTTTCGGTGCGTTTCAATTCAACTTTACTACCACAGCCCATCACTAACTCCATAGCGGCAACACCAGAAATCTGAAACTGGGCAGCAGAAATAGATAAGAGCCAGCTTTGGGCGGTTGGAACTCCCCGTAAACAATCTATGAGAACATCAGTATCCAGAAAAGCGGTCACTGCGCCCTGCTCCAGACTTGCTGACGCAATTGTCGGGCATAATCAACGCTATCTGTAATATCTGTGCGATCTTTCCACATGCCAAAGAATTCGGAGTTAAGTAGGTCACCTAAAGTGTTTAGTGGCTTTTCCTCTGGCGACATTAAGAAAATCAAAAACCGGGCCGGGCCGGCCGGAAAATCATCAGGCAATTTGACATAAATCTCGCGTTGGTTCGTAATTTCGGCCGTGAAATCAAGAGTTTTTATCATCATATCCTCCATTACATACGTCCCATTATATCAGGCTCTATGCAAAATCTGGATGCCGTTTGCTGTTGCCAGCACCACATCGGTAGCCAGGTCGAGGAAAAGGCCATGTTCTACTACGCCAGGCTGCTGGCGAATGGCCTGCGCCAGCGCCGTCGGGTCGGGGATACCGGCAAAAGTACAGTCGAGGATGTAGTTGTTTTCATCGGTGATGAAAGGCGCCCCATTGTCTGCCATGCGTTTGGCGACAGTTGCGCCCAAAGAGAGGAGGTAGTCGGTACACGGCCGTAGCGCAAACTGCACCACTTCCACCGGCACCGGGGCGCGCGTCCCCAACAATTCCACCTGCTTGCGCTCATCGGCCACTATCACCATGCGCTTAGAAGCAGTTGCCACAATTTTTTCCCGCAGCAGCGCCCCGCCCAGCCCTTTGATCAGGTTAAAATGCGGGTCAATCTCATCTGCACCATCAATGACCACATCAATCACCGGGTATTCATCCAGCGTCCCCAGGGGAATATCCAAACGGGTGGCTTCAACGGCCGTTGCCTCCGAAGTGGGCACCCCCACAATGCCCGGCAGCGCCCCCGCCTGCCAGAGTTGGCCGATTTTGCGTGTGGCGTGTACGGCCGTGCTGCCCGTACCCAGACCAATGACCATGCCGGGTTTCACTGCCAATCGCACCGCCTCCTCCCCCGCCCGCTGTTTTAACGCTTCAATATCCATCTGTTTAGTTGGTCTCTTCGTCGAGGGTTCGGCAACATCAAAATGAGGTCGCGCTTATTGTCGCTCAAGTCGCATTTATTGTATCTCAAGTCCAGAAAAACGGGACGTTATTGAAACCAGGGGCGCGTTTTTCGTTGCTTGAGTCGGGTTGCGCGTCACTTAAGTCGCCTAATACGCGACTGGTGAGAGTGCCGGTCGCGTTTAGGGCAGGCAGAGCAGTTTCCCCCTGAGGCTATACTGTTTTTACCATAAAACACCCACAACTATTAAGGAGAACTGCCGTGAATGAACCATATTCTACCGTAGTTCGTGTTTGTAACCGGTGGTGGCCGGCTCGTTGGCAACAGCGGCTGCCCATCCACCGACCACGCTTGATGTACCCCGATGCATTGTGGCCTGATTTTGTGTGTGACTGTGTGGTGACAAGCAGCCTGCGCTCCTGGCTGGAACACCTGGAATGGGACAGGCTGCTTGTCATCGCAAATGTCGTAACTGGTCACCACACGCATGAGGTATACTCCTGGGAAAATTGGAAATTAGAGAGCGTCTAAAAACTCGAAATTTTAGCTAAACGACGGGTCGTGATATGAATCGAAGCCAGATAGGGGAGGTCATGGGGCAACATGCGCCAGCTACAGCCAGTCCGAATCACGTACAAGATCGCATTGAACATTTCCCGTTCCTGATACTTCCGGGGGCGACCTGTGTGCTGTCCTGGTAAATGGGGTGCAATGATGGGCCACTCTTTATCCGTTAAATCTGTGGGGGATGGTTCTCTGTTTATTTAGTCATATCATTAGTTTTAGGCACTCTCTGAAAGCTCACATTTGGGGAAGGTAATATGCAAATCCCGGCAAAATTGCCCGGTTTGAAGTGGCTGACGATTGTGTGGATGGTGTATGGCGTGGTGTGGATTGCGCCGGAGGGAGTGTTGTGGCAGGTGGTGCTGTTGGGGGTAGTGACAACGGCCGTACTGCTCGCTTACGTGGTGCAAAAAGTGGCGGGGGGGCGGTTGGTGCCGTGGGGCTGGTGGCTGGTGGGCACGGCCGTGACCGGCGCATTGTTTGGTTTGCTGACAGGTTTGCTCACCCTCTTTTTCATGGCCCTCAAAACGGGCCTGCACGCCCATGGCCCAGAGTTTACGCCATCAGAGATTGACTGGGTGCTCGCGCAAATTCCGCTGTGGACGGCCGTTGGGCTGCTGAGCGGCGCGGGTTTGGGAATGGTGTGGTTGAGTGTGGCCGGTAAGCAGTGAGCAGTGGGCGGTCAGCAATAGGCCAATAACTGCTTACCGTTCACTGCTCACTGCTAACTTTCCCTCCAGCGCCTTCAGCGCATTCTCCAGATCAGACTGGCGCAGGCTGGTGGTGACATCGCCGCGGGTGCGTTCCAGAACAGCGCGCACGGTGTCGGTGCGGCGGCGCAGCCCACCTGTGATGCTGTCGTTGAAGTCAAAGGTAACGAGAAGGCTGTAAATTTGATCCATCTCGTCCAGCAATCGCTCGGCTTCGTCGCTGTGGCCGTGGCGGATGATGTCCAGGATGCGGCGACGCAATTCGGTAGCCGCTTCAGCCAGCCCATTGAGCCAGGTCGCACCGTCAGCGGACAACGCTTCTGGCATGGGCAACGGCCGGTTGCGCACCAAGGCGTAGGTGAGATGGGCTTCCACAAACTCTTTCACGGCATCCTGAGTGTAACCGGCGTAGTAGAGGCTGGGGTACGGCCGTACACAATCCGTCAGGGCATTGGTGGCGACCTGTGCCTCGGCTATCAGGTTTTCCGCCTTTTCCCACTCCTCCCGATGAATAGCGCGAATGGCGCGGGCACAAATGCTAATCAACTGCCGCGACTGTTCATACGCCTGGTTGCGGGCGTTATTCATCTGTTCCATTTCCCGGCGGATGTTGTCGGCGATGGTGTCTAGTTGGTCCATGATTGTTCCTTGTGAATGGCGGCTGGGAGATTAGGAGATTGACAATCTCTTGATCTCTCAAACTTCCAATCTCTCATTCATCTTTCTCGCCGCCCTCCGGCGGTGGAAAGCGGAAAAATTGTTCGGCCAGATTGGTAGGCAGGCGAATGGGGCCAAACTGCTGCTCATAGGTTGCCAGACTTTGTGCCAGGGCAGTATGCAGCATCTTGGCGTGCATAGGTGACATGATGATGCGCGACAAAATCTTGCCGCGCGGGGTGCGGGGCAATACCTGGGCAAAATCAATGATAAGTTCGGCCGGGGTGTGGCTGATGAAGGCGACGTTGGCGTAGACGGCCGTTAACTCCTTCGGCATATCAATCGTGATTTTTTGCGGGGCAGGTACCGGGGGTGTTTCCGGGGCAGGTTGTTCGGACATGGGCATCTCCTACGGAATTAGGAATTATGAATCTTATCCCTCTTGCTAAAGATACTCTATTTGCTCTTTTTTGAAAAATGGGCGGGCATGTTACAATGGGAGCATTCTCTTGTAAATGTGCACCGTAGTATGACAAAGTTGATCTGATGGGGCGGCAGTTTGTTCCGGGAACAACTGCCAGAAAAAGGGGAAAAAACCATGCGTAACGCCACAGCCTGGGGTTGGTTAGCTGTTGGTTTCTTTTTGGGTATCGCTGTCGGCGTGGGGGCATTGACCATGCTGAAACGGGTGCAGCCCGCACCCATCGTCATCCAACCGCCGCCGCCAACCAGTACCCCATCCCCCACAGGTACGCCCTCACCGATACGGATTCATGTGAATGGGCAGGTAGTGGCCCCGGCCGTTTATACCTTGCCGCCGGATAGTATTGTGCAAACGGCCGTACAGGCGGCGGGCGGATTTACCGCGCAGGCGAATACGGCCGTCGTTAATCTGGCGCAACCCCTGGCTGACGGGATGCAGGTATACGTGCCAGCGCTGGGCGAGGTGGTAGCGGCGCCCCCTGTGGTGGCCGGACCGTCAGCCAGCACTACAGGCACAGGCAGTATAGCTGGTCCCACCGGCAGCCTGATCAACATCAATACAGCCACCCTCGATCAGCTTGATACACTGCCCGGCATTGGCCCCAGCACCGCCGCCAACATCATCCAACATCGTGATACCAATGGCCCATTTGCCACCATTGAGGGCATTATGGACGTATCGGGCATCGGTGAAGGCCGATTTGCCCAAATCAAAGATTTGATCACCGTTGATAATTGAGAGTTGGCAATTGTCAATTTTCAGGGGTCTTGCGTTAAAATTGGCGACCTATGCCCCAAGAGAATGTGGTTACTGCAATGGCGGCGCGGGTGGCGTCTGTCCCCTTTCGGCTGGTGCGCCGCGCCCCTTTTCAGCCGCCGCGCAAGGCACTCATCCTGCACCCCTGCTGCATCAGCCAGGTGATGCTGGCCACGCCGCTGCTGGCGATCTTGAAGAGAGCTTATCCCCAGGCGCGGTTTGATTGGGCGGTGAGTGATTGGGCGCGACCGGCCATAGTGGGGAATGTGCATTTGACGGAACTAATCAGCACGGGGGAAACGGCCGTACACCAGCTTTCCTGGTCACAACTGCATATGCTCATTCAGCAATTACGCCAGGAACAATACGACACCTGCTTTATCCCCAGCCGTTCCAGTCTGCTGGCCTATGTGGCCTGGCGAGCGGGCATCCCACAGCGCGTGGGCATCAACGTGCGCGGGCGGGGTTTTGCTCACACCGTTCCCGTTTCCCCACCACCCGGTGAACGGCACGCGGCGGTGGTCTACCTGGCGCTGGCCAAAGCGATTGGCATAGATACCGGGCCGGAGGGGCGACTGCCGATGGCTTTTTACCCGTCAGATGGGGCGCGCACGGCCGTGACCAAACGACTGATTGATGAAGTGGAATGGTTGGGTGATGTGCCCCTGGTCATCATCCATCCCGGCGGCGGCCACGGCCCCTATACCGACCAGAACAAACAGTGGCCGGTGGAACGGCTGGTACGCCTGGGCAACTACCTGGTGCGCAAACACAAGGCGCGTCTGCTGCTGGTGGGCAGCCTGGCTGATGCACCTTTGGCGGCGGACATTGTGGGCATGATGCCTGGACCAGTCGCCAACTGGACGGGGCGAGTCACATTGAGCGAGATAGGCGCCTTGGGGGAAATGGCCGACCTGTACATCGGCCATGACACTGGCCCGACGCATATTGCCGCGGCCGTAGGCTGCCCCACGCTTGCCATTTTTGGCCCCAGCGATCCGCGCATATCGGCACCCTATGGCGACGAGGGGAAGGTGATAGTTTTGTGGAAAGAGGGGGAAGGAGGGGGACGGCTGGACAGGGGACGGCCGTTTAGTTGGGAAAATGGCGTCAGTGTCAGCGACGCCCAAAAAGCCACCGACAAACTCCTCAGCCGCAAATCTTGACACCTGACACTTGAACACATGATACCTAAACACGAGAATTCTGTTTGACACAACCCCCTGGTTTTGTTATCATCCCGTCCTTGCTGGGGGCGTGGTGTAGTGGTTAACACGCCGGCCTGTCAAGCCGGAGATCGCGGGTTCGATCCCCGTCGCTCCCGTA
>CAYXUZ010000139.1:0-909 GCA_964467705.1 uncultured Ardenticatenaceae bacterium
AAGCCTATTCACCGTTTACTGTTTACCGTTCACTACTCCAATCTCCACTTTTTCCACCTGTCTTATGAACCACGCGCACATCGGTCAATTGCATCCCTTTGTCTATCGCTTTGGCCATGTCATAAATGGTGAGACCGGCAATGGTCACGGCCGTGAGCGCCTCCATTTCCACGCCCGTTTTGCCCGTCAGGCGCACGGTGGCTTCAATGTCCACACAGCTTTGCGCCGGATTGGGAGTGCAGGTGACGGAGACGTGATTGAGCATGAGCGGATGACACAGCGGGATCAGGTCGCTGGTGCGTTTTGCAGCCATCACGCCCGCCAACTCCGCCACCGTCAACACGTCTCCTTTTTTCATATTTCCGGCGATGATTTGTTGCAAGGTGGCTGGCTGCATCTGCACTGCGCCGCGGGCTGTTGCCACACGAACGGTGTCATCCTTGTGGCCGACATCTACCATGCGGGCACGGCCGTGTTCATCCAGGTGCGTTAATTGCTCAGACATAGGCTTCGTATTATAGTTGGCTGGCAACGTGCAAGCCAATGGGAGTGTTCAAGTGTTTTGGTGTTTGAGTGCTTACGTGAACACCCAAACACGCAAACACTCAAACACTTGAACACTGATGTATGATGCTATTTACCTCTCTCCTCATTTAGATGATGCTGCCTTGTCTTGTGGTGGGCAGATTGCGCAGCAAACGGCCGTTGGCCGGCACATACTCATCGTCACCATCATGGCGGGCGACCCGGCGGTCGGGGCGTTTTCAGAGTATGCACAGGAGTTGCACGGCCGTTGGCAGTTGGCTCAAAATGCCGTCGCAGCCCGTCGTACTGAGGACATTGCCGCCTGCGCTATTTTACGGGCGGATTACCAACATGGGGATGTGCCTGATTGTATTTACCGCATGG
>CAYXUZ010000139.1:919-17543 GCA_964467705.1 uncultured Ardenticatenaceae bacterium
CGGCCGTGCCCTCTACACCAATTGGGCAGAAATTACCGGCGACATTCATCCGGCTGAACATGCGCTTGTGGAGAGATTGGCCGAACAATTTGCGGCCTTGCCCACGAACAAACGGGTGATCGCGCCGCTGGCAGTGGGTAACCATGTAGACCACCAGATTGTGCGCCGGGCGGCTGAACGCTGTTTTGATGCAGACCTGTTTTTTTACGAAGATTACCCCTATGCACGGGATGAGGCGGCGATCACGGCCGTGATCCCTCCCGTTGACCCCACCTGGCATAGCCAGACCATCCCACTGACCGCTGCCGCAATTGCCGCTAAAATTGAAGCTATTGCCGCCTATACGTCACAGATGAGTTCATTTTTTAACGGCCGTACTGACCTGGAACAACAAATTCAACATCAGGCCAGTAAAGTGGGCGGCGAACGAATCTGGCGCCGTCAGCCGAAATGGATGGATGCTTGATCATTTCGCCGGGGTCAACTTATAATTAGTTACCAAGCCATCACAGGAAGAGAGACCCGATAACCATGGGGCGATTAACCACCAGACAACTGGCCAGCAAACGAAACCGCCAAAAAACGCCAACTAAAGCGCGTTTGCAGCCGGGCGATATGCTACAAGAGCGATACCGGATTGTAGGCACATTGGGGTCCGGTGGTTTTAGCTCCGTTTACAAAGCGCGGGATATGCGCTTCCCTAATGTGACCAAGCTCTGCGCCATTAAGGAGATGGTCATCTCCACACCTGACCCTCAAATGCGGGAACTGACTATCAAATCGTTTGAACGGGAAGCCAGTATGCTGGCGATGCTGGATCACCCCGCTATTCCTGATGTGTCCGATTATTTCACCGAAGAAGACCGCTCCTATCTGGTGTTGGATTTGATTCGGGGCAAAGACCTGGATCAATGGCTGGAAGAGTCTACAGAGATGCTTGATCAGGTGACGGCATTAGAATGGGCGATTCAACTATGTGATGCGCTGGATCATCTGCATAACCAGAAACCACAACCGATTGTGTTTCGTGATGTGAAGCCATCGAACATTATGCTGGATCAGTACGGCCGTATTGTCCTCATTGATTTTGGCATTGCTAAAGTATTTGAAACAGGCGACAAAGGCACGATGATCGGCACCGAAGGGTATTCCCCCCCTGAACAATACCGGGGGCGGGCCGAACCGGCTGGTGATATTTATGCGTTGGGGGCAACCCTACATCATCTGCTTACCAAACAAGACCCCCGGCTCGAACCACCCTTTACCTTTAACGAACGTCCTATCACCAAAGCAAACCCGCAGGTTACACCTGAATTTGAAGCGATTGTAATGCGTTGCCTGGCTTATGATCCGGTTGACCGGTATCCCAACGCGCAGGCATTAAAAATGGCGCTGGAAGCGTTGCGGCGACCAGGTTTGCCGGGCACGGCCGTTGCTGCCCCCACCGCTGCGGTTACAGCTTTCTCCCCCACGCCGATGATGACGGCCGTCGCTACACCTTCAGCGGAGGCCGTTGCTCTCGCAGCCACCCAGATCAAACCGGTCTGGACATTTCGTTGTGAGGACGAAATACGGCGGCGCGTAGCCGTCGCCAATGGCCTGGTGTTCGTTAGCGCCTATGACAATAACCTGTATGCCATTTCCCAACCTAAGGGCGAATTTGTGTGGAAATTCCCGGCAATGGACAATGTGGGTGGCTCGGCCCCTTTTGTTTATGAAGAAAACGTTTTCATCGGATCGGTAGACAGACATCTATATAGCATACAAACGCGCACGGGCCGCCAAAACTGGCGTTTTACCACCGGTGGCCCTATTTATACCTCCCCTCGGGTTCGTTTTGATCACGCCTTTTTTGGTTCTGATGATGGGCATTTTTATGCTGTCAACGTCAAAACGGGGCGTTCCGCCTGGAAAGCCCGCGCCTATAGCGCCGTTCGCTCTACGGCCTATGTAGATGATGAACGAGTGTTTTTTGGCACAGAAGGAGGTTATATTTTTTGTCTGGAACTGGCTTCTGGCAAAACAATCTGGCAGGCACAAGCCAAACGCAACGTAACCTCATCTCCCACGCTGGCCAATGAAATTGTTTACATTGGTTCCCATGACGCGACGGTTTACGCCCTGGATGCGGCTTCTGGTTACGTCATCTGGCGCTTCCGCGCCCGCCGCCCCATTGTCTCCTCCCCAACCGTCTATGATACGGTGGTTTTTATTGGTTCTGCGGATGGCAACCTCTATGCGCTGGATACTGATTCGGGGCGCCAACTATGGAATTATGAAACCAAAGGTCAGGTTACATCTTCGCCGGCTGTTTCCCACGATGCTGTCTACATTGGCTCGACGGATGGCACATTGTACTGCTTAAGTTTGCGTCGGGGAGATTTGCGTTGGCGGTTTGATACCGACGGCCGTTTCATTGCTTCCCCCGTCGTGATAGATGATATGGTTTATATAGGTTCTACCAACCATACCTTGTACGCCTTATCGGCCTGATACCAAACGGGCAGGCCACGTGGGAACCGGTTACATATTTACAGGCCATCAGGTACACTTATTTAGGCTTAACCATAATGAATGAATCAACTACACTTTCAGAATCGGACGATTTGGCAGGAGAGATGGGCAATGGAACCAAACACACTGTGCCGGAGACGCACCCTTTTGTCTACAATGCGGATGAAGAGGTAGCCAGCGATACCGGTAAAACCGAGGAATTGCCCCCGCTCGTCATACCGGGCGTCAAAGGGATTGTTACGGGTCTGGCGGCAGCGGCCAACAAACCAGAAGCGGTGATCCATTATGCCAAGCGTTGCGATATTGGCGCTCGCGAACGAAATGAAGATTCTTGCATTGCCTTTTCCTCGGAGACTGGTGGGCATTTCACCATGATGCCTTTTGGCCTATACATTGTGGCTGATGGCATGGGGGGGCACACCAACGGGCATGTGGCCAGCAAAATTGCTTCTCGTCAGGCAGCCAACCATATTTTGAAAGAAATTTATCTGCCTCTGCTGGCCCAAGACACCCCACCCCAAATTGGGATTCGGGATACATTGGTAGAGGCGGTGCAGATTGCAAACACGGCCGTGTTCCGCGATGAGCCTGACGTTGACAGTGGCACTACCCTCACAGTGGCCCTGCTGCTAGGCGGTCGTTTACACGTTGCTCATGTTGGCGATAGCCGCCTATATCTGCATACCGAAGAAAAGTTCGAGGCCATCACCAACGATCATTCCCTGGTGCAGCGATTACAGGATGTGGGCCAGTTAACGGCCGAAGAAGCCACCGTTTACCGGTATCGTAATGTGTTGTTGCGCGCTGTTGGACAGGGGGAAGAAGTAGAAATAGACACCTATATGCGATTGTTGCCCAAAAAGGGCAAACTTCTGTTGTGTAGTGATGGGCTTTGTGGTTTTGTTTCAGATGATGTCATGAACAACATCTTAAAAGAGGATAAACCCATCCAGCAAATGGTAGACGACCTGTACAACGCAGCCATGGCTGCCAATAGCAATGACAATGTCACCGTGATTCTGGTGGAGTTCAGTTTGTAAAAATTGTGTTGACGGCAAGACATTTTTAGGTTTCTTTCTGGTTTTCTCTCAGGTTTCAAATGAGCAAGATGTTTGACTACTACGCTATCTTGGGGGTTGACCCCCAGGCTAAAACGGCCACAATCCGTATTGCCTTTGAAACCCTGCAAAAAAGTTTCCCCCCGGCAGAACGCAACCCCGCCCGCAATGCCGATTATCAACGCTTGCTCAATGCCTATGAAGTGCTCAGTGACCCTGCCCGCCGGGCCACCTATGATGCCTTGCTGGTGGAAACCACGATGGTTGACCTGGACATTGAGTTAACCCTCAGCCGTGACCTGGTGGAAGTTTCGGATACCGACCAGCGTCTTTATTTGCTGGTGGACATTCGCCCACCCAAGCAGAGCAGTGGTCAGCAATTGCCGCTAAATTTGTGTCTGGTTATTGACCGCAGCACATCTATGCAAGGACGACGGTTGGATGCTGTGAAAGCGGCCGTAGAACTGGTTATGGAGAAGCTAACGGCGGCTGATGTCTTGTCTATCATCAGTTTTAGTGATCGGGCAGAAGTAGTTGCGTCGGCCGAACCGTTGCGCAACAAGCCCACCATTCTACGCCGCCTACACGCCATCGAGGCATCTGGGGGCACTGAGATTTACCAGGGATTGGCGGCCGGGGTCAAGGAGCTACGCCAGTCAGCCCTTAATGAGTTTTCTAACCACCTCATTCTGTTGACCGACGGCCACACATATGGGGATGATGCCCAATGTTTGGAACTGGCTACGAAGACGGCCGTAGATGGCATAGGTATTACCGCCTTTGGTATTGGTTCTGACTGGAACGACCAGTTTCTTGATAAGTTAGTGGCTCCCTCTGGTGGACAATCCAACTTTATTGAGCAGCCTAAAAGTGTCGTACAGAAATTGCAAGAGCGCATCACCGGCATGGGTACGGTTTACGCTCAAAACATGCGGTTACAACGCGATTTCCCGGATTTTTTAGCCCTGGAATATGGCTACAAAATTGTTCCCTTTGCCCAACCACTTGTGTTGGATGATGATGTAATTCGCCTGGGCAATGTAGAGGGGCGGTCACGTCTGGCATTTTTATTGGAGCTGAACATTCGCCCCCAAACTGTGGAAAGACGGCTCAGTATACCCATCAATCTGGCAGCGGAGATTCCTGCTAAACAAATGCAGCAGCAAACATTTAGCCAGAATGTGCGCGTTAATGTTTTGAAAAATGCAGAAAAGCAGTTGCCGCCTGAACCCATTGTCGAAGCCGTGCGTATGCTCAATATGTACCGGATGAACGAACGGGTGTGGGAAGATGTGGAAGCGGGCGATCTGGAAGTGGCGGCCCGCCGGATGCGGCATCTGACAACGCGGCTCATAGAAGCGGGTGAACCACAATTGGCACAGCAGGCAAACTTTGAAGCGGAACGAATTTTACAGGCAGGTACGATGTCATTAGACGGCCGTAAAAAGCTCAAATTTGGCACCCGCGCCCTGGTAAACCGCACCTCCTATTTTGACGATAAGGCCGATACCGACAATGATTAGATGTATCGAATGTGGCGCAAATCAATTGGTAGGCGCCTTGTTTTGCACGGAATGTGGCGCCTTCCTGGTGGAGCAAGTGGCAAAGGGTAAAACAACAATTTTGCCTTTCTCTGAATTTGCTATCCACGCCCCACCACCACCGTTGACCAAAGAAGAATTGGAAACGGCCGTAGACCCCCATCAAATCACCTTCGTCATTCCCAGCAGTCGCCGCCGTCTACAACTTGAACTCCGTGACGAAATTAAAGTTGGGCGTGCCGACGCTGATGCCGCCCCCGAACTCGACCTTTCTCCCGATGACGGCGCTGAAAAAGGTGTCTCCCGCCTGCACGCCAGCATCAAATCCGTTAGAAAAGGCATTGTTCTCATTGATCTGGACAGCACCAATGGCACTACACTCAACACCTATCGCCTGCCACCAAACCGCCCCTACCCCCTCAAAAACGGGGATGAAATCCGCTTTGGCGACTTACTCATGCACATCTTTATTGATTGATTCTCATTTGATAAGACCTGACAGGTTCTGAAACCTGTCAGGCCTTTCAGGAAGGAGCTATGATCAGCTTAATCGTACACATTAACAACGAAGATGCCGTCGTTTGTGAAATGGAAGAAATGCCCGACCCCAACAGCGCCTTTATTCTCCTTCTCAATCCGCGCCTGCGCGATGGCGGCGACCTGCATTATCTGGACGAACACGTCACCAGTATGATGGTACCCTGGCACCGCATCAATTTTGTGCAGATTCTACCGGGCGCAGAAACAGAAGATGTCATTGGTTTCGTGCGTGACTAAGCCATGGTGGAAAAAATCCCCTCAACTTTAGAACCAACTGCGCCACGCTTGATCCTTGTAGTGGATGACGAGGCCCGGATGCGCCGTTTCATTCGCATGAATCTGGAACTGGAAGGCTACCAGATCATCGAAGCCGACAATGGCATTAACGCGCTAGAGCAAATTCGCGTCTTTACACCTGATCTGGTCATCATGGATGTGATGATGCCGCAGATGGACGGGTTTGAGACCCTGCGGCTGCTGCGCGAAATATCCATCGTACCCGTTATTCTGCTGACCGTTAAAAGCGACGAGGAAGATAAAATTCAGGGATTGGGACTGGGGGCTGATGATTACATTACCAAACCCTTTAGCCCCCGTGAACTGATCAGCCGGGTAGAAGCTGTGCTGCGTCGCGCCGAATGGCCGGCGCCGCCGCCCCGCACCATCCTGCGTATTGATGATCGCCTATCAGTAGATTTTAATCGTCATCAAGTTATTGTGGATGGGCAGCGGATCGAGCTACGGCCAACTGAATATCGCCTGCTCTATACGCTGATCCAAAATGCGGGCTGGGTAGTTCCCCATGACACGTTGCTGGCAAAGGTTTGGGGTTATGAATATCGGGACGAAACCCATTACCTCAGACTCTACATAAACTACTTGCGCAAGAAGATTGAAGAAGACCCGGCCAACCCACATTACATTCTCACCGAAAGGGGTGTTGGCTATCGTTTCATAGACTTTAAGAAGAGTTGATCGAGTTTTAATTTTTGGCAAAATTCAACTATCATTGGCGGCTATGAGCGAGACAGTGGCCGCCGACGGCCGTGAATTTTTCCACCGAATAGACAGTTACCTCAGCATCGAGGAAAGAGCTTACGTGCAAAAGGCATTTGCACTCGCTCGCCAGGAGCATGGCGACCAACGCCGTAAATCTGGCGAGCTTTTTTTTACCCACCCCCTCACCGTTGCCTATTACCTGGCCGAGTATCAGCTAGACGCACCTGCCCTGGCGGCGGCACTCCTGCACGATGTTGCCGAAGACACCCGTGTCACCATTAAAGAAATTGAACAAAACTTTGGTAAAGAAGTGGCCTTGCTGGTGGCTGGCGTCACCAAGTTAAAAGACGTCACCAAAGGCGTGGCTAAAGGCAAAATACTCAGCGACAAAGAGGTAGAAGATGCCTCACTGCAAAAAATGCTCAGTATCATGACGGTAGATGTACGGGCTGTAATCATCAAATTATTTGATCGTTTGCATAACATGCGCACTATCAAAGCCACCCAACCCCACCGTCAGGTTTACAAGGCCAGAGAAACCTTAGCCATTTATGCACCATTGGCTAACCGTCTAGGGATATGGAACTTAAAGAATGAACTGGAAGCACTGTCGCTGCAAGTGCTGGATAACAGGGCCTACCAGATCATTCGCGAGCAGCGCGATCACCTGACCCAGGAACAACAGGCCGACTACCAGATGATAAAAGCGGAGATTTTTGATGTCTTGCTGCAAGCCAACGTAGATGTGCGCGATGTGGTTTATGCGCCGGAAAACATCTATACCATATACCAGGATATTTGTCGCAGCGGCGTCTCTTATTTTGATCTGGATAAGACGATGCGGCTGGTCATCCTGGTGGATGAATTTCCCTCATGTTACCTGGCGTTGGGCCATTTGCACCAGATTTGGCGACCGATTCCAGGCCGTTTTGACGATTATATTGCTGTCCCGCGTGAAAATTTATATCGTTCGCTGCACACCTCGGTCATTCACACAAATGGACAGCATTTGAAATTGCGTTTCCGTACCGCTTCCATGGACAAGGTGGACGAAATTGGTATTTTGTCGCGCTGGCTTTACAAAGGGACGCCCTTTTGGACAAAAGGGGTGGCTGATCGGATGGAGGCTTTCTTCGAGAATATCAGCGGCAATATCAATCTGGAACAACCGCCAACGGCCGTTGTCAAAGGCGTGGTCGAAGATGTATTTGTGAAGCAAATTCGGGTGTATACCCCCCGTGGGGATGTCAAAGAGCTGCCACAGGGAGCCACGCCCATTGATTTTGCCTATGCCATTCACACCGGACTGGGGGAACAATGTTACGCCGCATTGGTTAATGACGAAATGCAGCCGCTTAACAAACCATTGCAAGATGGTGACCGGGTGCGCATTGTCAAAAAAATGCGGGCACAGCCTCAACGCGCCTGGTTGGATGAAGATTTAGGATACATTGTCACCAACTATGCCCGGCATCATGCCCGGCGCTGGTTCCGGCGCTTATCGCCAGAACAGGCAGTGGTTGATGGACAGCAAATTTTGGAGCATGAACTACACATGCTGGGCTTTCCCGACTACAGCCATATGCAGATTGCCGAAGTGTTTGGCTACAGCCATACCCAAACGCTTTATCATGATTTGGGACGCGCCGATTTGTTGCCGACTACGGTTGCCTTAGGTGTGTTGGAGGAGAAGTGGGCGCTGGGCGCGGCCCGCGCCCTGGACAACGAGGTATGGGGAGATGATCGGGAACGGTATGTGGTGATGAATGCCGACGGCCGTAACCTCCGCCTCTGTAGCACCTGTCAACCCCGCCCCCCAGACACCATCCTCGGTTTTGTACGCAAAGATGGCGGCGTCACTGTCCATAGCCGCAACTGTCCCACCCTTCAGCCAGAACGCATGTGGGGCCGGATCTTAAAACTAGGCTGGGGACAAACGCCTCGCCAGGCGCGCCAGGTAGACGTTCATGTCAAAGTTTATGATCGCCCTGGACTTTTGTTTGAGATCACCCACCTGATTCAAGACGAACATCTGAACATCTCCTACATTCACACCCCGCCTCCCTCCCAATTAAACGAAGTGCATATTGACCTTACCGTAGATATCGTTACCCCGCGTCAACTCGTCCGCATTTTGCATCAAATGAAGGCACTCCCAAATGTTTTTGCCGTTCAGTCCATGCTTAAAAAGGGACGAGAAGAAGAATTGCTACCGGCCACTTCACTTTACCGACCTGAATAAATCAGGACTATGAGCCATGATGATCGTAGACCAACTGGTAGTAGAGCACCAAACACTGCGCAATAAAGCCGCCGAAAATCCAGGGGCCGTTAATATGCCCGAAATTATGGCGTTCATGGATCAGGTTCAGGCAGCCAGCGCCCATGTGGAGAGTCCGCCACAGCGGGAACATTTGCAGGCCATTCTTTTTCATTGGAACGGATATGTTTACAACCAAACCGGCGTTTATCCCGGCGTCCAATTGACTGCTTTTTCACCTTCACCGGCCGCCCCTGATGCCGGGCGAACAGCACACGTAACGACCACCCGCCCCAATGTAACGTTGCCACAGGTGCATTGGCTGGTCTGGGCTATCGCCATCATCTTGTTTGTTGGTGGTGTGATCATTGTAATATGGCCGCTTCTTTTTAGTGATGGGGAAGCGGCGGCGGCCCCAACCGCACAGGCAGAAGCTGTTTTCACGGCCGTCGCCGCCACCCAAACCACCATCGCTCAAGAGGCCGCCGCCACCCGCGCCGCCATTGAACAAACGGCCGATGCCGCTGCCCTCATGTTTGTCACCGCCACCAGCAGCAGTGAAATAACCACCGCTGAGGCCACCCTTCCCACCGGTCCTGTCACTTATATCGTCCAGGCTGGTGATACCTTGTTTGCCATTGCCGGCCGTTACGGCGTGACAACGGCCGACATTATGACCCGCAATGGTCTCATTAGCGAATCGCTCATGGTCGGCCAGACGCTCATCCTGCCCAACCCGCCGCTTACGCCACTGGCAGGCACGGCCGTAGCCACCCCCCCGCTCCCCACTGCCACACCGCTGGCTCCCGGCCAACAACTGGCCGAAATGGTCATTCGTGCGGCCGACGCCAGCTTGTACAGCGGGCCGGGTGCTGAATTTAGCATTATTATGCCCTTGCCACGCGGTGCATTTGCTTATGCCGTTGGTCAGAACCAGGCCGGTGACTGGTATCTGGTACAGCTTGAAGATGGCGTTACGCGCGGCTGGCTGCCCGCCGCCAGTGGTGGTCTGCTTTATCCGGCTGTGCCAGAAGCCATACCTGTTGTCATTGTGCCATGAGCGTGCTGCGCCGCCATTCGCTGCCGGCGACGGCCGTATTAGCCGCCGCTCTTATCGCCCTTTGTCTCTATTGGCCGATCCGCCACTTCCCCCTTGCTTTTGATGATCTGCTGCATATCCGCCTGATAAAAGGATTAAATTACCGTACCGTGTGGCTGCCCAGGACCGATTTTGCCTTTTTTCGGCCCGTGCTGTTTTTACCCGTCATGTTTACACGCAGTTTGTTTGGCTATTACCCGGCCTCTTTCTTTTACGGAATGAATTTATTGCTGCACGCCCTAAACGCGATGTTGGTGGCAGCACTGGCCTGGCGGTTATGGCGGCGTTGGTCGCGGGCATTGGCTGTGGGGTTATTGTTGGCCTGTTACCCCTTCTCCTTTCAGGTAGTGGCCGTTTTTGGCAACAATGTATATCTGGTTTTGCTGCTGCTGACGCTGCTGGCATTGCATAGCTACTTATGGGCTTTAGGGAGGGGAAGAGGGTGGTGGTTGGTTACGGCCGTGCTCTTCCTTTTCGGTTTGCTTACCCATGAACTCATGGTGTTATTTGGTATTTATGCGGCTCTAGTGCAATGGGCTTATACCGGGCATATCGAAATCACCAGATGGCGCTGGCGACATCGCCCATTACCTTTTGTGCTCTCGCCCTACCTCTTTTTCATGTTAGCCGGGGCAGTTTACATTGTCCTGTATCAATTTCTCCCTCTGGCCCAGCCACCGCAGCCTGCTGCCGGTGATTCACAGGCGCTCAAACTGATGTACTTTGGGCAGGCGCTTACATATCCATTAGCCTGGCTGGGCGCACGGCTGGGGGCAGACGCCGCCCCGCTAATCATCCTGTTGAGTATAGTCGTAATCATCATCTGGACTGGGATTTGTGCCCGGCAACCAGAAAACCGGCTGGCGCTGTTGTTGGGTTGGGGCTGGTGGGGCATCACGGCCGTGCTCATCATCATCACCCTGCCCACCAGCTACATTTTGCACGGCCCCCGGCTGCATTACCTGGGCAGCGTGGGCGTCTGTCTGCTTTGGGCAGTGCTGTTGGACTCCTTGCTGGTGTGGCGGCGGGTGGGAAAATTTCTATGGGCAGGGGCGCTGACCCTGCTGCTGCTGATCAGTAGTATCTTTGTGCGCAGCCAGATAACCGCACTGGCAAACTTGGGTGCGCCGGTTGCGGTGATGCAGGCAGAAATGGCGACACGGCCGTTACCCGAAGGTGTCTTGTTGGTCAATCTGCCAGCCTGGGCCGCTCCGGCGCACAACACCTTTCCGGTGGGGGTAGAGCATGTCGCTCTCATGGGTGAGCATATTTTTGCTGAAGAACTGGTGTGGGAAAATCTGAACCAGGTACGGCCGGTGCGGGCGGTGGCCGCACCTGAACTGCAACGCGACACAGGCTATCCTTACGGCATCCACGACCAATCGTCTGACCTGGGTGATGTGGCCGACTGGGCGGCTGCTGGGGCCAGTGTTTTTATTAGTCGGTTCACGGAAACAGGCGTCAGCACGGAATTTAGTGGACGTTTTTTCCCGGCAGAGAATGTGGCCGTACCTCCTCTGGCAACATGGGGCGAGACGGGTTTGGTGGCCGGTACGGCCGTAGCCTGTGACCACCACATCACCGCCGACCTGACCTGGCAGCTTGCGCCCGGCAGCAGCGCCACCACGTCCCTGTTTGTGCAGGTTTTGGCTGATGACGGCCGTCTCATCGGCCAGAGCGACGGCCCACCCCTGCAATTACGCCCTGATTGGCTCACGCTCCCTGCCGGCTGGCTGGTCACAGACCACCGCCTCATTGAAGCCGATGGCACAGCGCCCCCCGCCACACTATTCATTGGCTTTTACGATTATGTGAGCGGTGAGCGAATGCCAGGCACAGATACGGCCGGTCTCTCCCTGCCCGACAACGCCTTTCGGCTGCCTATCCAACCTTGCCCCAACACGTCCTGATTTCTTTCAGCACTCTAAATTTGAACGAATCAGGCGATTAAGACCGCGGCTACAAAAGGCAAAACCGCCCCTTTACGCGGTTCAGGGCAGGCACTCCGTCGGCCGTAAAAAGTCGGCCTGTGTTGACTTTGCTTTTTTGGGGAGCAGATTTATCTGCCGCCAGCCAAATTTAGAATTGCCGGTGTTATTCGTGCCCCATTGTCATTGATTGTGGTGGGCCACTACCCATGAAATCTGTTGTGGTTGTTCAGGTTGAGCGCGGAAAGGTTTTTTGAATGAACCACACCAGCCAGGCCAACATCAGGCTGAACAGGATAAACACAGTCAGGAATGTAAATTGTATGCGGCCGGACTCTGTAGTGCGCACGGGATTGGGTGGATGCAATACCAATGCTGCCTGCCCATTAAGCCACAAAATCAGGCCCCACAGGAGGATGGGCAGTAGCCCTAAAGCACGTGTGGGCGGCAGCCACGCCAGAAGCACCTGCACAATCAGGGCTACAGCCAAACCGTTGAGCGCAGCCGCCATACGAGGTTCTTGCAGTAAGACGCCCCCCCAGTTGATTTGTGAGGCAACCATGCTCATGGCAATACCGGCGCCGTACACGGCCGTACTCACCCACCCCACAATCTGTAGCCAGCGCATCCAGGAAAGTCTCCCCGTGATCAGGATAGCTAACCCCAACAACGCCGCCACACCTAAGCCCGTCATCCCGGCCCAGGCCAGGCCCACATGCATATAGACCGACTTGATGCCGCTGCCCAATGTTTGCTCATCCGGCCCCAACCAGACCACCAGACTGAGCAGCAGCAGAATACCAGCAATGGCCACCCAACCCCGTTTGCTCAAAGATCATTCTCCCGCGATTTTTTGTCGCCATCTTTGAGCGAAGCATCGGGTGTGGGCGAGCCGCCAATCCAGGCCCCAAAACGACGGCCGTAACGCTTCATTTTGGAGCGCCCCCGTGCATACACATACCGGGCGCGCCGCCATTCACGACGGGGCAAGGAAACATCAGGCGGTGTCACGTTCCATTTGATCAGAGAGGCCGCCCAGGTCAGCCCGCCGCCAAAACCGACAAAAATCACATTATCATCGGGTTGCAAACGGCCGTCCTTCACCGCGTCACACAAAGCAATGGGAATGGACGCAGCAGAAGTATTCCCCAACCATTGCACGTTGGTATAAAACAGTTCTTCAGGCACTTTCAGCCGTTTAGCGGCGGCCTCAATAATGCGCGTGTTGGCCTGATGAGGCACAATGAGGTCAACATCTTCCAGGCTCATCTCTGCTTTGCGCAGCGTCTCATGCACAGAGTCGGCAATGACCTGGGTGGCAAAACGGAAGACCTGACGGCCGTCCATAGCAATCGTATTGCGTTTGTGGCCGTTGTGAAAATAGTCCGCCCCCAGGGTGGGCACAGGGTTATGGTATACGGCCGGTAAACTGAGTAAATCGCCGCCAGAACCGTCAGAACGCAAGGTAGAAGCCAACACGCCGCCGGGAATGTTGCTGCCCTTCAGTACCACCGCTCCCGCGCCATCGCCAAACAACACGCAAGTGCCCCGGTCTTCCCAATCCAACACCCGCGACATCGTTTCCGCGCCAATGATTACGGCATTGCGTACCGAGCCGGTAGCGATGGCCTGGGCGGCCATATCCAGGGCATAAACAAAACCGGAACAGGCCGCGCTGAGGTCAAATGCGCCTGCTTTGACGGCTCCCAGATAATCTTGCACACGGCAGGCGGTGGAAGGGAAGATATATTCGGGGGTAGAGGTGGCGACGATGATGAGTTCCACCTGAGAGGGGTGCAGGTCGGCGACGGCCAGGGCGCGGGCGGCAGCTTCAAAGGCCAGGGTAGCCGTGGTTTCGCGTTCGCCGGCAATATGCCGTTCGTGAATACCGGTGCGCCGGGCAATCCATTCATCGGATGTTTCTATCATCCGCTCTAAATCGTGATTGGTGAGAACGCGGTCAGGTACATATTTGCCCCAACCAACGATGTGTGCGTATTTCATGGTATTCCTCTACAGGTGGGATGTGGAGTGTGTATTCCCTGTTTTAATTTTTGCCGAATGCAGTGGCGCGTGTGGTGGAATACAAGCTACCCTGTCAAAACCCAGGGCGTCCGGTTCGGTTACGCCCGGATGTGGCGCGGTGGGGAACACCGGTCACAGAAAGGATGATTGTACGTCAGGCAGCGATTCTGTCCAACCTCCCGGAGCTTCCGAAGCTCCGGGAGGTTGGTTGAAGTCTATTTCATGGCTTTTCAAGTTAATGGGATTTTATCTCTCCCCAACATTTTGCCTAATCCAATCACCTGTTTAGACAGGCAATGGTGGGTGATTCTTACACCGGAACGGCCCGGCAACGGCCGTATCAACTGAGCCAACGACGCATAAGGGGGACGTGGAACTGCCATGTGGAAGGCGCACCATTCTGCAATTTAAGAATATCGTGGCGCTTCGCCCATTGCAAAAGCATCTGAAGCGCTTCTTCTGAAAAATGAGTGGCTTTCACGATCTCTTCAAAAGACCAGCCACTTTCCCTTTGGGCCAGGGTGCGCAAGAGATGGCGCTGCGCCTCATTTTCTGTCTGATCCCAAACACCATCAAAATAACCGGTACCCCGGCGAAAAAAGTCTTCATCCAGCACACTTTCCACGTCATGCAGCGTAATTTTGATCTCGCGCTCCAGATTCAAATCAAATAGTTCCCGGTTTAAATTGTCCAACGCATCCCGGCATACAAGCTGAACCAGCATCGGCTGTCCGCCGGTTTCCTGGATGATGTGCGTGACGGCTTCTCGTTCATAATTCAGACTGAATTCCGGTACAGGATTAGTAATCAACTTCCAGGCATCTTCCGGCGGCAGATAACTGACGCGAATGTTATTGTAAGAACCGTAGAAGGGCATCCGGTACTCGCGGCTCATCTCATCCAGGGTATGCAGACCGCCAAAGATAATGGTCAACCAGGGTTCCTGGGTTTTGCTGCGCAGAAAACGGTAGATGTTGTCGTCAATTCGCCCATCAAGGACGGCTCGTTCCACCGCTTCGAATTCATCCAGGGCCAGAATGAGGGCATGGCCTGCCAGCAGATCGCGGATGGTTTCGGACAGGCGGTTGAACTGGATGGTGGCGTTGCGATTATCGTCATACAGCGCCGGGTCGGGGGCGGGCAGGTGCGCCTGGGGGAAGGCGCGTCTGGCGCTGGTGTGAATGCGCTCTGCCAGCGCCAACAGAAAATCGGCCGTAGACTCCACAAAACTGGTTTCGCCATCCATGTCCGCATAGACAATGAGACTGTTTGGCCGCGCTACCTGATCCAGATTGCGCAAAATGCTGCTTTTGCCCATACGTCGGTGGCCGTACAGGATAATGGAATCGGGATTTTCTTTTTCTGACCAGACTTTATTGATGGCATCGAAGATATCTTTGCGCCCGGCCAGCAGTGGCGGATACACGGGGTCGCCCACCACATAGGGGTTGGCGAAGGGGGCAGCCGGGCGTTCCCAAACCGCCGATTGGCGGAGAACAATGGTCGCCCGGCGCGCTGCCGGAGAGAGTTCACGCAATGCTTCATCACCCAATTTGCCCTGCTCCTGGGCAATGATGGTCTGCCAAATGGTGATGATCCGCTGTAAGAGGAGTTGTTCAGGGGGCAACACGTGTTCTTGCACGTAGGCAGCCAGTTCGTTCAGGCTGCCGTTGGCCCGGTTGAGCGCCGCCGACCGCTGCCCGGTATTGGTGGCCTGGTTGTACTGGATGACTTCTTGGGCAATATCGGCCAGGGCCAGCAGGCTTTCCATGACGGTGGACCGCAGGGTGGGTTGTTCAACATCGGCCAGCGTTTGTAGTGCTTCGCTGGCCTGGGTGATGTGATGGATGGTTTCGCTTTGCAGGCAGCGGGCGATAATCTGCCAGGAAACCACCACTTCCGGGCCATGAGGGAGGTTGTGCAGACCCACCGGCAAAGAATCTATCAGGGCAAAAAAGTCATCGTAAGAAAATTCATCTTCGTACTCTTCCAGGTAAAGGTTGAGTACCATATAGATGAGGGTGGCGAGATATGTGAGGGGGGTGGGCGTCAGGTCACGCCGCCGCCGGGTGAGCCACCAGGCCATGCGTTCGAATAAGATACCGATATCACCGCTGGCGGTCGGAAATTGCCCGCTTAATTCGCTGAAAATGAGCAAGCGGCTATCCGGCCAACGCCGAAACTGCAGCGGGGTAGCCGGTGGAAAGAGATATTCGTTCAGGGTCGGATTGTGGGCTAACTGGTAGAGTGCGGTGAGCGGTGCCGGGCTGCTGTGCAGCCACTGCACCACCGCCTTTTGGGCGGCCCACCGCTGGTACGGGTTAATGGCTGCCTGGCGTATACCGTTCAGGCCATCTTGAAAATCGGCCACCAACATCTGGTGCAAGGTTTGCGCAGCATACGGGAAAAACCAGGGGGTGAGTTCATCCCAGAAAATAGGATGCCGCCGGGTGGTATGCCCTGATCGACGACGGTATAAAAATATAGGGACAAAAGGAAGCTGCATGAAAAAATGAAGTAATCGCGTCAACATCACGCCAAGCACCACGCCAACCGCCACGCCAACCGCCATATTACTTTCCACGCCAAGCATCACGCCAACCGCCACGCCAGTCGCCACGCCAAGCATCACGCCAACCGCCACGCCAGTCGCCACGCCA
>CAYXUZ010000140.1:0-9418 GCA_964467705.1 uncultured Ardenticatenaceae bacterium
CTCATCACCCAAAATGTAGATGGATTGCATCAGCGGGCGGGCAGCCAGAATGTGATTGAACTGCACGGTAGTTTGCTACGGGTGAAATGTTTTGAGCGGGATCATCCGGCGGCCACCTGGCCGGAGGTGGAGGATTTACCACGCTGCGCGGTTTGTGGTAGCTACTTACGGCCGGATGTGGTCTGGTTTGGAGAAAGTTTACCGGCGGTGGGGTTGCACACGGCCGTGACTGCCACCCGTAACGCTGACCTCTTCCTCTCTATTGGTACGTCTGGGTTGGTGCAGCCGGCTGCTTCTTTACCCATAGAAGCGAAGAGTTACCGCATCCCTATTGTAGAGATCAACCTTCAACCTACACCACTGACATCCGCATTCAATTTTGTTCTGCCTGGCCCTGCCGGGGAAGTGCTGCCACAATTGATAGCCCGGTTGCATAGATAAAGGGTGAAGGGGTGAACGGCCGTACCCCTGCCACAAAAAAACACGGCCGTCACTGCTGACGGCCGTGCTACCACCTTCACTCCCTACGCCAATTCACTGTCACCCCCATCCGCTGCCGCCCCACCCAGGCAACTGTGACATGGTGGTGACACCGGTCATAGCGACCGGGCAATACCACGCCGCAGCAGAGTTTTCATATTATTGTCGATTACTTCAATTAAATCTTGTATCGTGGCAATATCAATCGTTTCTTCACCTTGATATTCGGTAGCAATTGGGAAGAAAACTAAATACTGTCCATATCTTGCCAGATATATGCAACGAACGGTGTCATCCAAAAGGCCCTCCATTCGATGCCCCGCGCAGCGAAATTGCCATTCGTCAGCTACGTTCGACACGAAATCGAAATCCTCTGGGATAAATAATGGCGTATAGTATTGGGCACCATCTGCGTTGAAATGAGCTCCATGCAGTGTTTCATAGTGCTGGATTGCCCCTTGTATTGTACGATGTCTGGATACAGTAATGCCCCCCCTTGTCAGCTGTTGTGGATCGTTTTGATAGTAGAAATTAAGCATAGCAGCTTTTTCTTCACCAAAGCTGACAATTGGGCGGTCACTGCGTTCTAAAAGTTCCCAACCAAAGGGAATCTCCGACTCTGCTATCATTAAATCCCACACATCTACTTCGGGCAGATTACCTGCTGTAGACGATTGGCAGGCGGCTAAGGAAAACAAGCAGAGGCATAGACAAGCTCTGAGTATAAATCTGTTCAAAAACATATTCCGTGCCCTAGTTCCCTTCTGGCACCATATAGCCATCTAACCAGCCATTATCTACATACAAATTTATCGTGTAAACAAATTCCTCATAGGTCATGTCAGTAGAAAAACCCCCTGCTGTGGCCGGTCTTCCAGACCGTGCCACACCACCTTTGCCAGCCAAAACCCGCCTGTTTCACCACACCACCTCCGTCAATATCACATCGCTCTCCCCTGGCGGATCCAGCAGCCAATAGGCCGCCGACGAAAACCGCCAGGCCGTTGCTTCGCACACCAACCCCTTGCGCACCGGGTTGTCGTGGATATACAGCACTTTCATTTGCCAGAATTCGGCCGTCCAGATGGCCACTGCATGTTTGCTCTGCTGCCAGAACTGCCGGGCACGGTCGGTGCGGGCTGTCCCTTGCATTATCTGGGCAAAGGCGGTGGGTAGATGTTTTTCGCTGTAGTCGGCCAGTTGACGGCCAGTGAACTGGCGCATATCGCGCACACTGTTTCGTAGCCGGTCATTGTCGAAGTCGGCGTCGAATAGCATGACATGGGCATGGGTGGGCATGATGACAAAGGCGTTGATACGCAAAGATTTGTGGTGGTGGCAATAATTCAGGCTGTCAGTGATGATTTTGCAGGGTTCTTCGGCCGCAAAAACAGGCAGCCATTCAATGACGGTGAAGGTCAGGTAGTAGAGAACAGCCCCCTCCTGAATCTGGTACGTTTCCATGCCGCGAATTGTACGTCAGGGGGCAAGGCCGCGCGAAAAGTGGCGCGGTAGTGGACGAAAACCAGGTTGGTGGCTGGCAGGCAGACGGGGCACGGTCTGGAAGACCGGCCCCAGCGAGGGACGGCCGTGCTGTCCGATCTGCTCCTCTTACCAAATATCAGGAGGGTGTTGCCAGAAATTCATCCAGGGCCGCAAACAACGTTTCCATGTCGGCCATTTGCAGGTCGCCCATGTGGGCGATGCGGAACGTTTTGCCCTTCAGATTGCCATAGCCGTTAGAGATGATCATGCCCCGCGTGCGCAGGAATTTGTTCAGAGCGGAGATGTCCATTTCGCGGTCACCGTCACGGGCATTCACGGCCGTTGTCACCGTCGTAGATTCATACCCCGGTGCCGCAAACAGGTGGAACCCCCGGCTCGTCACCCATTCAATCGTGCGGTCACGCATCGCCGTGTGCCGGGCAATACGCGCCGCCATTCCCTCCCCCAAAATCCGGTCTAGCTGCACATCGGCCGCATACAACAGGGAAACGGGCGTAGTCGCCGAGGTCTGATTCTTCTGCAAGAACTTGTTCATATCAATAAAGTCGAAGTAGAAACCACGATTCGGCACCGTCTTGGCCTTCTCCATTGCCCGTTGTGACACGGCGCAGAAGGCCAGTCCCGGCGGCAGGGCAAACGCCTTCTGGCTGGAAGTGAACAACACATCCAAATCCCACTCGTCAAAGGGCAAGTATGCGCCAGAGAGGCTGCTCACCGCGTCCACAATGATGATGATGTCGTTCCCATTGGGCAGGGCGCGGATCGCTTTGGCTACCTCCCCCACCGGGCTGGCCACGCCGGTGCTGGTTTCGTTATGCGCCAGAGTCACGGCGTCAAATTCGCCGCTGGCCAGCCGTTCGGCCACCGGTTCTGGCAAAATGGCCTGCCCCCATCCCACTTCGTATACCTCGTTGGCTTTGCCATTGGCGGCGGTGATCTCGGCCATGCGCTGGCTGAACGCGCCGTTGACACAGGTGAGCGCTTTCTTGTTGACTGTGTTGCGCACCGCCCCTTCCATAAAGCCGGTGCCGGTGGCGGCGGCGATGAGGACGGGTTGGCTGGTCATAAAGACCTGCTGCAATTTGGGTTCAACGCTGGCCATCAGGTCGGAACATTCCGGCATCCGGTGGCCGGTCATCCAGCGGCCCTGCGCGTCCAGAATTTCCGGCAGAACCTCAGTTGGCCCCGGTATGAACAGTTTGATATGTGGCGTGGATTGCCTGAAAGAATTTTGATTTGAGTTTGTCATGGTTAAAACTTAAAGCTCCTGATTGAATGAGTTGGTATCCTTTTTCAAAAATCGCGTAATGGGGAGTGTCTTGTAAACCTTGTAAACGGCGGCCCACCGATGGCCCGGCCGCCAACAGCAGCAGCGGGGCCAGGCTGGGGGTGTGCAAAAAGACGGGCGCTTCCTGGCGCACCCGTGCCCGCTCTACCACGCCGCCATAACCGACAAAGAGGTCTACGGCCGTACCCGCCAACAAGTCGCTGCTGCCATCACCAATCAGCAGGCTACGGCCGTGCTGCTCCCCTAATAGTTCCCGCACAATCTGGGCCTTGCCGTCACTGACCGTCAGCGCCCCTTCTTCATAATCCAGGTAACAGCCCGAATCCGGCGCACCCGCGTCGGTCGGGCGCGTTTCCCACCAGCGCCCGGCCAGCCGGTTGTAATCCACATGCACGGCGCGAATGTGGCTGCGTGGCACACCCAGATGCACCCCAAATTCAGCCACCGGCTCGGCCAGCCCGCCGCTGATGATGTAGACCTGATGCCCCAATGCTTGCAGGGCGGCAATCACCTCCCGTGCATCTTCCACGATGTGCCGCTTGTAGATGCGGCGGATTTCCATAATTTGCTCTTGGGTGGGTTTGATGGCTTGCAGCCGTTTGGCGTAGACGTCGGCCAGGTCGAGTTTGCCATCCATGGCGGCGTTGGTCAGCACTTCCACGCGCCACTTTTTGCCGGCCATTTCGGCCAGAATGTCAATGCCTTCTACGGCCGTGAGCGTAGAATCGCAGTCAAAAAAAATGTGTTCGTAGGGAGGCCAGCGCATAATTTCGTGTCAGGTGTTTAAGTGTCAGGTGCCATGTTGTTTGATATTCGAATACAATGAGTTTATCACGGCGGATTGTAACGGCTAGGGGAGGCATTGACAAAAGTTTCACAATCGGTTCAGGTAGATTGGTAGGGGCTTTTACTCTTTGGTACACTTGGCTCATGCCTGTAACGGAAATTCGCCAATTTATGGAAACACATCGCCCGGAAATGGTAGATTTTCTGGCGGCGTTAGTGCTGGCCGAGTCGCCATCGTCAGAGCCGGAAAGCCAGGCAGGGGTGCAAACGCTGCTGCGTGAAGCATTCACGCGCCTGGATTATGAGGTAACGCACCTGCCCGGACAAAAAACAGGTGGGCATTTGCTGGCCCGGCCCCGCCATTTTGATCCTGCCCGGCCGCAGCAATTGTTGGTGGGGCATTGTGATACGGTCTGGCCGGTTGGCACCCTGCGCGAAATGCCGCTGAAGATAGAAGGAAATGTGATGTGTGGGCCGGGGGTGTATGACATGAAAGGGGGGCTGACGCAGATGCTGTTTGCCCTGCGGGCGATCAAAGAGTTGGGCCTGGCAACGGCCGTTACCCCCCTCTGTTTCATCAACTCCGACGAAGAAATTGGCAGCCCGGAATCCACCCCCCACATTGAAACGCTGGCGCAGCAGGTGTGCCGGGCGTTCATCCTGGAACCGGCGCTGGGGCCAACGGGTAAGCTGAAAACAGCGCGTAAAGGAGTCGCCAATTACCAGGTGGTGGTCAACGGCCGTGCCGCCCATGCCGGGCTTGATCCCGAAAAAGGGGTCAGCGCCATCCTGGAAATGTCATACATCATCCAACAGTTGGCTGCCCTGAATGACCCGGCTCAGGGTGTTAGCGTAAACGTGGGTCTTGTGCAGGGGGGGATGCGCACCAATGTGATCGCCCCGGCATGTACCGCCTGGGTAGATGTGCGTGTGCCCCGGCAGGTGGATACGCAGCGCATTGACACGGCCGTCAACCAGTTAACTCCCACGTTGCCCGGCGCATCCCTGGAAATTAGCGGCGGTATTGGCCGTGTGCCTTTGGAACGCACACCGCGCAACGGCCGTTTGTGGGCACAGGCGCAGGCAGCCGGCGCCGAAATGGGCCTGCAATTGGAAGAAGGCATGGCCGGTGGCGGCTCGGATGGCAATACCACCAGTCGTTTTACGGCGACGCTGGATGGTTTAGGGCCGGTGGGTGATGGCGCTCACGCCCGGCATGAATTTTTATACGTGGATAAACTGGTAGAACGGGCTATACTCTTAACTTTGTTGTTGTTAGCCGATCCGCCAGAAGGTTAACGCCTGGGTAAAAGGGCGCACTTGTTCCTCATTTTTATTACCGCCAAGAAGTTGAATCTATGACGCGGACTCCACTGAAAATCCTGCTGGTTGCGGATGAACCTTCCCTCATCCAGCAAATCCGGCGTTTATTGGCCGATACCAGAGCCACGCAGACGCATGTGCCGGCGTTTGAGGTGCTGCACAGTGAGCAACTGGTCACGGCCGTTGCCTACCTGAATACCATCCACTTCGATCTGGTGATTCTGGTGGTCGGGGCGGCTGATGGGGCCGCGCGTCTGGCAGAGATACAGGCACACAGCGACCGCCTGCCGGTGATTGTGGTGGGCGAGGCAACGGACGACGGCCGTTGGGCCATTCGGCAAGGGGCGCAAGAGTTTCTGGCACGGCCGTTATTAACCCAACCCTTGCTCAATCAGGCCATTTATCTGGCTTTGGAGCGGCAACAGGCGGCGGCAACGGCCGTGCCTTATCGTCGGTTGGTAGAAAACAACGCCGACGGCATTGTGGTCGTCTCCAAACAGGGAATTGTGCTGTTTGCCAATGCCGCTGCCGCCCATATTTTGCACCAGGAAGCAGAAGCATTAGTCGGCGAGAAGTTTTCGCTGCCCCTGCCGCGCAAAGATACGGCCGAATTTAACGTAGTGCGCGATGACGCCCAGGCGACGGCCGACGCGCAGCCATCGGCGATAGAAATGCGGTTGGTGGAAATTGATTGGCAAGGGGAGCGGGTCTACCTGGCCTCGTTGCGGGACATTACGTCGCACCAGCGGGCCAAAATTGCCATGCGGGAGAAGGCGGCAGAGTTGGAAGTGCGCAACATCGCCCTGGACGAATTTGCCCATACGATGGCCCATCAAATTCAGGGGTTGCTCAGCCAGATGGTGGGGTATGCCAGTTACCTGGAGATGCAGTACGGCCGTGCCCAGGACGAGCAATTTGCCACGGCCATTTCCCGCATTGTGCACAGCGGCCACAAGATGAATAACGTCATCAGCGAACTGCTGCTGTTAGCCAGTATGCGCGGCAGCGACGTGGTCGTTGAGCCGCTGCACATGCAGCGGGTGGTGGCCGAAGTGCTCAAACGACTGCGTTACCAGGTCGATCAATCCGGCGTGGAAATTGTGCTGCCGGAAAGCTGGCCGGTGGCGCTGGGGCATGGTTCGTGGATTGAGGAAGTGTGGGTTAATTACATCAGCAATGGCATCAAATATGGCGGCGAGCCGCCACGTCTAGAATTTGGTTCCACCGTCATGGCGGATGGCATGGCCCGTTTTTGGGTCAGAGACAATGGCATTGGTATTCCTGAAATTGACCAAAAGCTGTTGTTTAAGCCTCATACCCGCCTCGGCCCCAAACAGATACGTGGTGAAGGGCTGGGGCTTTCCATTGTGCGTCGGTTGGTGGCCCGCTGTGGCGGTGAAGTGGGTGTGGAGAGCCAGGAGGGGTGTGGCAGCCTCTTCTGGTTTAGTTTGCCGCTGGCGGAAATGGAGACCTGACAGGTTTCAGAAAACCTGTCAGGTCTTGCGCAGGCCATGACCCAACGTGATGTGACCCTGGTGGAGTACGAGACAACCTTTTTGCCGGCGGATGATTTAACGTTTGCCGAAGGGCTGGCGCTGTGGCGCAGCTTTGACCAGCGTGGCAAACGGCTGCATCTTTCCTTTCCCTCGCCCAAGACGGACAGCCAGTGGGCGATTACGCCGCAGGGTTGGGTCGGGCATATTCCCGTAGCCGCCGATATGACGCTGCACATCCAGCCTCGCCTGCCCCTGACCAACCTGTTCCCCCTGTGGGCGTATGCCTATGATCTGGCGCACGAAGCGTTAGGGGATGCGCTGGTGGGAGTGCAATCGCTGGCCGAATTTTATGAACAGGTGGTGCGGTTACTGCTGGTGCGGGTGCAGCGGCGGCAGCAGCAGGGGTTGTATCGGACGTATCAGGCACACACGGCCGTGACCCCCTTTGTGCGTGGCCGGATTACCGCCTATCCGCAGCCGCCCCAGGTGGAACTGTGTTGCCACTACGAGGAACAGACCGCCGATGTGCCCGAAAATCAGTTGATTGCCTATACTTTGCAGCAAGTGGCCCGCAGCCGCCTTTGTGCCGGGGAATTGCAAACGGCCGTGCGCCGCGCCGCCCACCACCTGCAACAATACATCACCGCCCGCCCCTTTACCCCTGATGAATGGGTGGGCTGGGCTTACACCCGGCTCAATCAGGATTACCGCCCCATCCATGCCCTGTGCCGCTTTTTGCTGGAACAAAGTACACCGCTGCTGGAAGCCGGCCCCTTTGCCGGGCCGCCGTTTTTACTGAATATGGCCCGCCTGTATGAACTGTTTGTAGCTGCCTGGTTGCGGGCGCACTTGCCCGTTCCCTGGCGGCTTAAGGTGCAGGAGGTAGTGACGGTAGGCCAGGCCAACGATCTGCGGTTTGATATTGACCTGGTGCTGTATGATGGCGACGGCCGTGTCACGGCTGTGCTCGATACTAAGTACAAAACGCCCACCCATACCGCCATGACCGACGTGAACCAGGTGGTGACGTATGCGCAGGCGAAGGGAGCGCCCCAGGCGGTGTTGATCTATCCGGTGGAATTGGCACGGCCGTTGGATGTCCACCTCCACCACCTGCACGTGCGCAGCCTCACCTTCGCCGTTGCCCACGACCTGGAACAGGCCGGGCAGCGTTTCCTGGCCGACCTGCTCCACCGATAACCTTCTTCAAGGGACAACATATGAGCTTTTTCAAAAAACTATTCAAAAGCAATCAACCCATCATCATCGTGTCCGGGCTGCCCCGGTCTGGTACTTCCATGATGATGAAAATGCTGGAAGCGGGGGGTATTCCGCCGCTAACGGATCAGATTCGCACGGCCGATGATGATAACCCCAAGGGCTACTACGAATTTGAGCGCGTCAAACAATTGGACAAAGGGGACACGGCCTGGGTCGCTGAAGCGCACGGCAAAGTGGTGAAGGTCATTTCCCAACTGCTGCGCCACCTGCCCGCCGACCACGAGTACCGCGTCATTTTTATGCGCCGTCATATGGATGAGATTCTGGCTTCACAAAAGAAAATGCTGGTCAATCGCGGCGAAGACCCAAACCGCGTCAGTGATGAAGAGTTAACCCGCCTGTTTGAAAAACATCTGAACCAGGTGATGCAATGGCTGGATCAGCAGCCAAATATCAAAACGCTGTACTTGCATTACAGTGATGTGTTGGCTGACCCCCACCCTACCGCTGACCAGATCAATAGTTTTCTGAACGGCCGTTTAGACACCGAGGCCATGGTTGCTTCCGTAGACCCCACCCTTTACCGCAATCGCCAGGACTACAGCGGATAAAGAATTGAACGGATTCTCTTTTGGAAGTGTATCCGCTTATTCCTCCCTCCGTTGTAGTCATAGGGGAGGGGCGACAACTGCGTGACATTACCCAAATTCTAACGAATACGAATGGCGATGTTTTTGACCTGGGTATAGTTGAGCAGCGCTTCCAGCCCCTTTTCCCGGCCAAAACCACTCTGTTTGTAACCGCCAAACGGGGTTTCTTCGCCCCCGGCAAAGTATTCGTTGATGTAAATTTGCCCGGCTTTGAGGCGCGTGGCCAGGCGCAGGGCGCGGTTGATGTCGTTGGTGAAAATGCCCGCCACCAGTCCATATTGCACATTGTTGGCAATTTGCAGTGCCTCTTCCTCGTCACTGAAACTGAGCACGGTCAGTACCGGCCCAAAAATCTCCTCCTGGGCGATGCGCATCTCCGGCTGCACCTGGTCGAAGACGGTGGGGGCCACAAAGTAACCACGTTCCTGGGCGGACGGCCGTCCGCCCCCCGTGATCACCCGCGCTCCTTCCTGTTGCCCGATGTCAATGTAGTTGAGGACACGGCCGTATTGCTCCGCCGAGACCAATGGCCCCATGTCCGGCCCGGTCAGTCCCGGCCCCACCTTCATACGGCTGGCATGAGCGGCCAGTTTTTCCAGAAAGGGCTGCTTGATTTGGGCATCAATGACCAACCGCGACCCGGCGGAGGAGGTCCGCGCCGAGCTGGT
>CAYXUZ010000140.1:9428-17387 GCA_964467705.1 uncultured Ardenticatenaceae bacterium
GACCCGGCGGAGCAAATCTGACCGCAGTTGGCATAGATACCTTTGGCGGCCTCGCTGACGGCCGTGTCCAGATCCGCATCGGCAAAAACGATATGCGGTGACTTGCCGCCCAGTTCCAACACCACTGGCTTGATGTGCTCGGCCGCCGCCCGCATAATCAGCCGCCCGGTTTCTACAGAGCCAGTAAAGGTCATGCTGTCAATGCCAGGGTGACGAGCCAACGCCGCACCCGCCTCTTCGCCAAAGCCGGTGACAACATTGTAGACGCCGGGCGGGAAACCCAATTCCAGGAACAGGTCGGCCAGTTTGAGGGCGGTGAGGGGGGTTTGTTCGGCGGGTTTGACGACGGCCGTGTTGCCCGCCGCCAACGCCGGGGCCACACTGCGCCCAATCATGTTCAGGGGCATGTTCCAGGGAACGATGTGCGCTGTCACCCCTCTGGGTTCGCGGATGGTGAAGTCCACGTAATCCGGGCCTAGCGGAATTTGCTCACCATGAATTTTGTCGGCCGCACCGGCATAAAACTCAAAATAACGGGCCGTACTCAGCACCTCTTTTTTGGAAAGCTGAATCGGTTTGCCGCTGTCCAGTGTTTCCAGGTGGGCCAGTTCGTCGGCGTCTCGTTCAATGGCCCGCGCCAGGTCAAAGAGCAGGCGGGCACGTTCTTTGGGTTTTAGCTGAGACCAACGGCCGTTGAAAGCAGCCTGAGCCGCGCTCACCGCATCATCCACATCGGCCGCATCCCCCCGCGCCACCAACGCGATCACTTCCTCCGTCGCCGGGTCCACCGTCTCAAAATAATGCCCCGAAGCCGACTTGCACCACTCCCCGTTGATAAAAAGTTGGTAACTCTGTTTCATTTTCTGCCAGTCTGCCTTTCAATCTGATGCTAAAGCAATAACTGCCCATTTTTGGGCGCGTTTTGCCAGCTCTGCACCATCCCCCTTATGCCAGTTATAGAGGGTAGCCGGGTCAAAATCTGCCCCGTTTGGCCAGACCAATGTGCCAATTTCAGGATCTAGTGTGACTTGATTAAAAAGCGATTTGTCTCGTAGCGGCCCGTAATAATACCCATATAACACTGGTTCAAAATCAATCACTTGTTCGACGCCATCCTCGAAGGTTATCTTAATGGTGTAAACACCAACTATTTCAAAATCTGTAACTTCAATGAGCAAATGATCCATAATTTGTCTCTCCGCATTACTGCAAAGGTGGCAGTTTGTTAATCGGTTGACCGTTAACCGCCAGATTCCAGTTTTCAAGAAGCTCTTCCTGATAAAGCTCCATCCAGGCTTCCACGAATCGCTGTTGTCGTCTGGGTAATTCACCCGCGATGATCTCAATAGGAGCAATCGCATAGACGGCGCGAAAGTTTTGGTAATAGGCATGGAGATGTGGGGTATGATGTCGTTCGCCGGTTTCGTTAAAGATGCGAATGATAATACCATAGAATCTGCATATTTCGGCCATAGAGTTTACTTTGTTAGTATGAGGGTTTTGGCAAAACCCTCTCATACTGACAGGACTTATCGTGTTACATAGCTTTTAGGGTATCCAGGAATGAGCCATAGTAACCAAGAAAGAATGATTGTCCATCACGCCCTGGTGTTGCTAAACCAAAATTTTTGACTTCTTCATCATAAACGATGGTATATCCAGTACAGCCGTTTTCTAAAATTTCCACGAAAACAACCCATAATTCAATTGCTGCTTCGGAATCATGAGGATCATAACCAAAGTTGGCTTTATGTGGGGGTACTAAATCAGTTTGCCACTCCCAACCGAGTTCATCTATCTCATGTTTGCGAGTTCTGATTTCACTTTGGATCAGTTCGGCAATCTCTTCGCTTTTCATAGACTTATTTGAAAGCTGCTGTCGCCTCGGAAAAAATCTGTAAGGCTTCCTGAATTTGGGATTGGTTGACGACGAGGGGGGGAATCCAGCGGATGACGTTGCCGTAGGCGCCGCAGGTGAGCAGCATGAGGTTGTGTTCGTGGCAGGCTTTGGCTACGGCCGTTGCCCTTTCCCCCCATGGTTCTCCATCCGGCGTCGTAAATTCACTGGCAACCATCAGCCCCCAGCCGCGCACATCCCCTATTTCCGGGTGTTCCTCTTGCAGTTTGCGCAGCCCGGTGGTGAGGACGAGACCCATATTGGCCGCGTTTTCGATCAGCTTCTCTTCGCGCAGCACTTGAATGGTGGCCACGGCCGCGGCACAGGAAACGGCATTGCCGCCATACGTACCGCCGTGGGAGCCGGGCGGCCATTTGTCCATCAGTTCCCGCGGGGCAGCGATGCCGGAGAGAGGCATCCCGGAAGCCAACCCTTTAGCCATGATGAGGATGTCTGGGGTGACGCCGCTGTGTTCGCTGGCAAACCAGCGCCCGGCACGGCCGAAGCCAGTTTGCACTTCATCGGCGACCAGCAAAATGCCGCTCTCGTCACAAAGCTGGCGTAATTTTTGCATGAACCGGTGGGGGGCAGGCACATAGCCGCCTTCGCCCAATTCTGGTTCGATGACGATAGCGGCCGTTTCACTCGGTGCGGTCTGCATTTTGAGGAGGCGTTTGAGTTCCTTGATGCAAAAATCCACCGTTGTTTCTTCGTCCCAACCATAGGCGTAGGCATATGGGAAAGGGGCCACAAAAATGCCGGGTACGAGCGGCTGGTAGCCAGCGCGGTAAATCGTTTTGCTGGTGGTCATGGCCATGGTGGCATGGGTACGGCCGTGAAACGACCCCTGGAACACGATGATGTTGGGTTTGCCGGTGGCGGCGCGGGCTAATTTGACGGCCGCTTCCACCGCTTCGGCACCGGAGTTGGAGAAGAAGAAAGTATCCAGTTTAGCAGGCACCACCTGGCTCAACTCTTCCGTTAGTTGAATCATTGGCTCGTGGTAAACGATGTTGGCCTGGGCGTGCAGGATTTTACTGGCCTGGGCCTGAATGGCCTGCACGACTTTGGGGTGGGCGTGGCCGGTGTTGGTGACGCCAATGCCGCTGGTGAAATCCATGTAGCGACGGCCGTCCTTATCAACCAAATAGACGCCTTCGCCATGATCGGCAACAACGGCTGCGGAACGGCTCCAAACGGGGGAAATGCGATTCAAATTCAGGGGTTCCATTTCTTACCTCTTGTGGTGGAAAATAATGCGGAGATTGTGCCTGCAACGGCCGTGAGAGGCAAACCGAAAACAAGAGAGGGATTCAAACGAATCCCTCTCTTGTTTACCCGGCTTCAGCCCGTTTGGTTGGCTTTTTGATTGGTGGTGGGGGCAGTTCGGTGGCTGTCTCGCTGCCGTTATCATCGCCGGGGAAAGGTACATCTTTCAAAATATCACGCATCACAAACGCTTTCACGATGTCATCGGCCGTGCCCAATTGCAACATGGCGCGGGTATTTCCCGCCAGCGCACGGGCAATATCCAGCTTGGCCGTGCCCACGTCATAATCGGCGGCTGCCGGATATTTCTTGATTCGCTCCTCCAGCTTTTGCAGGCGCAGTTCTTCCGCTTCTGCCTCCAGTTCTACCAGGCGACGGCGGGCTTCAGCCTTGCGATATTCGATCTCTAATAATTCTTTTTCCCGTTCTACTTGAGCCACTACCTGCTGGCGGGCCAGCAATTCCGCGTCGGCCTGGCGGTGTTGGGCTAAGGCCTGCCTTTCCTTTTGTTCTGATTGTTGGACGATGGCTAACTGGCGCGCCTCTAACGATTGCATAAACTCAGCCTGGGGTTGGGCGAAGGTGACGTTGATGCCGGTGATGGTCGCGCCGTAGGCGGCTACGGCCGTGCTCAAACTCTCCACCATATACGCCAAATCTTGTTTCTTCAAATCTACCACCTGTTCGGAGGTAATGTGGCGCATCATCGAGCGCAGCCCATCCTGGCAGGCGGCCTGGAATACCTGATCAAAGTCGCTGGCCGAGATGTTGTAGACAAACTTGTAAGCGTCGGTGATGCGGAAGGTGATCAGGGTGTCTACATTGGCGCGTACATTATCCTGTGTGGTCGCTTCTACAATGGGCACATCAAACGGGATTTCGCGGGTGGTCACCAGATGGGAAATCAGAATCCAGGGCGGTAAGATGGTGGTGCCACTGCCGACGGTGCGTGTATAACGGCCGCCCCGTATTGCCAGGGCGTTGGCCCCCTCCGGGATGCGCACGATGAAGGAGCGGTAAATACCCAAAATGAGGCACAAAACCGCTAGCAAAATGGTTAATGAAACCAAGGCAAGACCACCCTCGAAAAAATCCACAACAAAAGCACCGGCAAATAACAAGAGAGCGACGATGACCAGTTCATTGCGAATGCGGTTCATTTGCTGGGGCACGATGATGATGGGAATACGGCCGTTCGCATCACGAGTAGCAAACGCATCCGCCGCCATCTCCAACGGCACCCGTGATTGGGTCAGTTGGGTATAGTCTGGGGGAGTTGCTGGGATGAGGGGTTCTTCTGCCATTTCTTTCAAGCCTCCTGATTAACGGTACTTTGGGCTGTTTTGCGGGCACGGCCGTGTTTATAAGCTAAGGGCACCTGGGGTTGTGCCGGGTTAAAGGACGGTACCAATGTGCTGCGCGGCAAAATGGGGACAGGGACGCCGGGCAAAATACCGGCGGGGCGCGGTGGGTCGCTGACACGGCCGTAGACATACCGAAATATATCTCGGAAAGCCACCGCTAAAGGCGCCGCTAACAGCACCCAAAGCAATCCCAATTCGCTGATCACTACAATTACTATCAGCAACAGCGCCGGGTGAATATTAATATAACGGCGTTCCAAATGGGGTGACACAAACATGCCCACCAGCCATTGCGTGGCAAAATGAATGACGAGGGCAGCCACGGCTACTTCTGGCCCGCGCAGCAGCCCCAATAAAAACAGTACCACTGCGGCCACAATTGGCCCTAGCGTAGGAATTAACTGGAACATGCCAGCAAGTACAGCGACCAATACCTTATACCGTATTTCTCCCAGGCCTAAAAATTCAAACAAAAACACTCCCAGGTAAAAAACAATGCCTACGGCAATCGCCAACATGAGCTGCCCCTGCACAAAAGCCCGGAACGGTCGGTCAATGAGGCGCACGATGGCCCAAAAATCGAGCCGCATCCACTCTGGCAGCAGCCGGTTTGCAGCGCGTACCCCATCTTGCTCATCGCGCAGCACATCCAGCAACCAGGCCGGTATCACCAGAAAGCCCAACACAAAACCGACCGTGTTAAACAAGGTCAAAACGCCAGCTAACCCGGCATTAACCAGGTTGCGGATGCTGTTATCCAGCTTGCCTTGAAAACCACTGACCGCTTCGTCCAACATGCTGCCCACTGTTGCCTGGAACGGGCCAGGCAGCGTGGAGACCTGGGCGTTAATATCGTCCACCATCTTTTCCCATTCTGACTGATCCGGCAGATTGGTATACACATAGGTGATTTGTCGGCCAATAGGTGGCAGGAACTGGGCCAGGAAATAGGCGAAAAAGCCCAAGACGGCGGCCAGGGTCAAGAGGACAGCCACGGAGCGGGGCAAAAAGCGGTCGAGCCAGTTCACCACCGGCAGCAGCACATAGGCAATGGCTGCGCCCGCCGCAAAGGGGGCCAGGGCCGGCCAGGTACGCACGGCTAACCATCCCAATACCCCCACTAATCCAAGCACCATCACCGAGCGCGTCAGTTGGGAGGGGGTCAACGAACGCAGGCGCGTACCCACCCGGCCCCATGCCTGGCGCGCATACATAACAGACGACTCAGTAGTAGCACTTACATTGGAATATGGTTGCTCGTTCATAATTACCTATACATGAGTGGACGGCCGTGCCCCTTTCCCTTTGCGCAACCGGCCGATCCATTTATCTATTTCCACTACAAAAAATACAACCGCACTGGCGGCAATGGCGATGGCCAGGTCTCTGGCGTTCAGCGGTTGGGTGTCAAAGATCGTTTGCAAAAAAGGAATATACAGCAGCGCCAGTTGCAAGACAAAGGTTAATAAGATAGCGCCAATCATTGTCCGATTGGTGAAAAAGCCAATGGAAAAGACGGACTCCGTATTCGAGCGAATGGCTAAGGCATTGCCCATTTGGCCCAACACCAGGGTCGTAAAAACCATCGTGCGCCACACGGCCGTTTCCGCCGGATCTTGCAGCCAATACACATACCCCACCCCCAAAGAGACCAGACCCATTAAAATGCCAATGATGATAATGCGCAGCCCCATTCCCCGCGCAAACACACTATCGCTGGACTGAAACGGTGGCCGCCGCATAATGCCCGGCTCTTTTTGTTCCGTAGCCAGCGCCAGCCCCGGCACACCATCCGTCACCAGGTTAATCCACAGGATTTGCAGCGGCAGTAGTGGCAAGGGCATTCCCAACAAAGGGCCAGCCAGCATGACAAATAATTCCCCTGTGTTGCTGGACAGGGTGTACTTCACAAACTTGACGATGTTGTCATAGATGGTGCGCCCTTCTTCTACGGCGGCCACAATGGTGGCAAAGTTGTCGTCCAGCAAAATCATCTCCGACGCCTCTTTGGATACATCGGTGCCGGTGATGCCCATAGCCACGCCAATATCCGCCTTGCGCAAGGCCGGCGCGTCATTCACGCCATCCCCGGTCATAGCCACTACTTCCCCTTTGGCTTGTAGAGCATCCACGATATTGAGTTTGTGTTCTGGCGAAACGCGGGCGTAAACTGAAACCTCATCCACCACCGATTTCAGTTCGTCCACACTCATTTTTGTCAGGGCTTGCCCGGTGAGATTGGCATTATTGTCCGTGATGGTCAATTCGTGGGCGATGTGCTGCGCCGTCAGCGGGTGGTCGCCGGTGATCATGATGGTGCGAATGCCGGCCGTGCGGGCTACTTCTACTGCCGGTTTCACCTCCGGGCGTGGCGGGTCTATCATGCCCACTAACCCCACAATGACCTCGTGTTCCTCCACCGGTTCGTCTGGCGACTCCAGCAGTTGAAAAGAAACTGCCAACACGCGCTGCCCTTTGTCAGCCATACGGTCATTGGCGCCCCGCATTCGCTGTAACATCTCCTCACCTAGAGGGACAACTTCGTTGCCTGTCCATATCTGGTCAGAGATGTCAACTAAACTGTCTAGTGCGCCTTTAGAAAAAGCAATGTAAGGCGTCATGTTAGGTGGCAGTTCATCCTGACTCAGGTTGACTTTGTGGATGGTGGTCATCCGCTTGCTTTCAGATGAGAAGGGGATTTCGCGCACGCGGGGGAAGGTTTGTTCCAGATTGTTTTTGTCATAACCAAAATGGTTGGCGGCGACTACCAGGGCAGCCTCGGTGGGGTCGCCGATGGCGTGAATGCTGCCATCCTCTCTGGTTTCTAACACGGCATCGTTGCACAGCGCGCCAGCGCGCAGCAGCAGGCTGAGCGTGCGCTCCTGGGGTGGGGCGTCCGGGTTGGTGTCGGCGTTGAGCATGATGCCTTTGCCGCTGAGCAGGGTAGCCACTTCCTGGGTATGGCCGACCACATCGAGGACGGTGACGGTCATGCGGTTTTGGGTGAGGGTGCCGGTTTTGTCGGAGCAGATGACGGTGACGGAGCCGAGCGTCTCGACGGCAGGCAGTTTGCGGATGAGGGCATGTCGTTTGAGCATCCGCTGTGAGCCGAGGGCCAGGGTGATGGTGACGACGGCGGGCAACCCTTCGGGCACGGCCGCTACTGCCATGCTGATGGCCGTGAGGAACAGGATTTCCAATGTTTCGGCGAGGGGGATATTGGGGTCGCGGGTGACGAAGCCGATAACGAGGACGACGGCGATGATGGCCAGGGCGGCCCAGGCCAGTTTGACGCCCAGGTCGGCCAGCCGTTTTTGCAGGGGGGTCATTTCTTGGGTTACATCTTGCAGCAGTTCGGCGATGTTGCCCAATTCTGTTTGCATACCGGTGGCGGTGATCACGGCCGTGCCCCGCCCATACGTCACCGTT
>CAYXUZ010000141.1:0-7375 GCA_964467705.1 uncultured Ardenticatenaceae bacterium
GGCCTGCGCCTGCACGAACCCGATTGGGGCCACGACTCGCGCACCCTGGCCTTCACCGTCTGGGGCAGCCGCTCCGTCTTTCACATCATTCTGAACGCCTACTGGGAACCGCTCCACTTCGCCCTACCGCCGGTCAACGGCGCAGGCACCACCCTCTGGCGGCGCATCATAGACACCGCCTGCCCGCCCCCTCACGATTTCAGCCGATTAGCAGAGGCAACGGCCGTGCCCGGCGAAACTTATCTGGCCCAACCCCGCTCCGTCATCCTGCTGGCCGCCACCCGTCAGGGATAGAAAACGAACAAGCGGACAGACAGGCCAGTTAATCAATTTGTCCCCCCCTTATCTCCTGTCATCGTGTGCAATCAACTTTGCCAATTCTTGATAATAAGATTCGCTTACGCCGAGGACTTCGAGCCAATTCTTGAAGTATTGCAGAAGCTCTGTTGATCGCGGGTGAGTACCCAAATGGTAACGCTCGAAATCCTTTCGGTTTTGCACTTTATCAGCGATCAACATCTGCTGTACATCCTGTAGAGGGCTTAAGCGGATTTGCTTTAATGACTTGATTTGGCGGGTTGAAAGGTAGCCATTTGCGACCGAGCGATATTCCATCACCAGAGCCATCGCGTATAAATTTATGGGGTAACGATACAGCACACTGTCTGGTTGAAAGGCAATGACGAGCGCGTCATTACTTTGCACAATGGGATGCAAACAATAGGCTTCACACGCAGGTTGCGAGGCTTGAATAGCTGTTAGCACTGTCAGACCCTCATCAATATGCTGAATGTACAAAACACCTGAGCGTTCGGCACGACGCTCACCGTAATACTCGCAAATTGCCCGGTAGTGTGGATTATCAAAGAAGTTCATTAGCTTTATAAACCGTCACGTAGCGACAGGTGAGACGGATAATGCGGGAGGTCACGGCCGTAACCCGCACCCGTTCATCCAATTGATGCCCAACCAACCACACCAGATGCTCTTCATGGGCGACGATGGGCCACAACGGCCGTAGCCCCTGCGCGATCTTCCGGTCAATCATCGCCTCTTTCACAGTTGCGTGACGGCCGTGCATCCCCAACGGCTGGAATCGTTCACCCGGCAGCCGCGGACGCACCGTCAACGATTCTCGCTCGCCCACATCCACAAATGCCACCCAGGGGTCATTGTTTTGGATGATAACGGCTCTATCCCCCCCATACTCCTGCGCATACAACCACCACCCATCGCCCAACCCCATCTGCCCCGGAACCCGGAGTCCAACGGCTTCAGCCGTTGCCATTTGCGGCCCAAAAGGAGGTGGAACGGCCGCTTGATCATCCACAAACAAAATGCGCTCATACTCCAGCCGCAAAGTCAACCCTCCCGGCAAATCCATTTGTGAACCCGTAACGCCGCGCTCCACCAGTTCCCGCGCCAGTTCCACCACCGCAAAGCTGATGTCAGTCTGCGACGGCCGTAACCCCAAAACCGCCCACCGCAGCGCCAGCCGCCGGTGACTGAGCGGCAATTCCCTCCACCGCGCCCGCGCCAACGCCAGCCAGCCCTCCCCCTGCTCCACATACACCGACTGCCAAAACGGTTGAAACCACTCCTCCAACAACGCATAATCGGCGGCCGTAATGGCCGCCAACTGCTGCAAATGATGGCTGATCTGCGGATTGTATTGCGCCAACAATGGCAACAATTCGTGGCGGATGCGGTTGCGCAAGTAGGTGGTGTCCGTATTGCTCTGGTCATAAACGGGCTGAAGCTGATGAGCGACGCAATACGCTTCAATATCCTGGCGAGAGATGGCGAGCAACGGCCGTAACAACGTCAACTCCGGCGCACCCGGCAGTGGCGAAATGGGCAGCATCCCGCGCAGCCCGGCCAGCCCACTGCCACGAATCAGGTGCAGCAGCACCGTTTCCGCCTGGTCATCGGCGTGGTGAGCAACGGCAACAAAGGGGGAGTTTTCTTGCACGGCCGTTTCCGCTAGAAAGCGATAACGGGCATGGCGGGCGGCCTCTTCAATAGACCAACCATTGGCCTGCGCCAGCGCCGGTACGTCTACTTTGTCTACGACGATGGGGATATGCCAGGTTACGGCCGTTTTCACCACAAAGAGCAGTTCCTCATCCGCCTCCGGCCGCAGCCCATGATGCAAATGCGCCGCCACCAACCGCTCCGGCCCCAGCACACGCGCCAACAGATGCAGCAGCGCCAGCGAATCCGGCCCGCCGGAAACCCCCACCACCAGACGCGCTTCCGGCGGTAAAACCACCTGGCACTGCGCCGCCACCTTCTTTTCCAGTTCATGTTCATGTGGTTCCATTTTTCAACGCAAAGGCGCAAAGAGGCAAAGGGGTTCAAGAAATAAAGAAGAGTGAAAAGACCACCATTTCACCCCTTCACCCTGTCACCTTGTCAACAAAAAATGGCCCTTGTGGGCCATTCTTCATAGGGCGGGTGGGACTCGAACCCACACGGAGTTTCCTCCAACGGATTTTAAGTCCGTCGCGTCTGCCATTTCGCCACCGCCCCTTGTTTCGTATTTGGTAATCCGTAATTGGAAAACGGTTTACGGCTCACGCATCACATTTTACGGTACTGCCAACCGATTGTACACAGGATTACCACACACAACAACAATTGTTTGTCAGCATTTGGGCAGTTTGTTAAACTGTTGAAAACCGTTGCTGGCGGTTAACCACGTGCAATTTCCAAAGTTCCCATGCACCAAATACACGGCAACCGATAAAGTTCATCATTCATAATTCCACAGGAGGTTCCCCATGTCCCTATCAACTGTCATCAGTGTTGGTGTTGGCCTTATTCTCATTTACTATGCGCTGGGTCTGATTGTGAATGCGACTACCCAAGTCATCAAAATATCATTTGACCTACGCGCCAAAGCCCTTTCTGAAGTGCTAATTGACCTGATGGGCGAGAAAAGTCAGGATTTTATGCAACTGGGTCTGGTACAAACACTGAAACCATTGGCTAAGCGGTTGTGGACAAGAGAGCGGGATGTGGCCGAAATCCCCAAAAATACATTTTCGCTTGCCATTTTGGAACTATTGCAGCCAGAAGATAACCAATATCTGGTCACGGCCGTAAAAGAAGCCCTTGACCACATTCTGGATCAATTTGCACTCGATAACCAGACCCGAAAGAAAATTGAGAACCTCTTGGACTATGACAACGATGAAGACATGCTTATCCAACTACGTGGCGTTATTCGGGAGTTGCCCGATGAAGTGAAGGGGAATGAGGTACACGCCGCCTTGTTAAGCACGTTAGATTTGCTGCTGGGATCTCCTGAAACACAATTGGCACGGATTCGTGCCGGCATTCAACAGTTACCAGCGGAAAGTAAAGCGCGCAAAGCACTGGAAAATGCCATTGACTTTGGCGTGAAAGATATTGACCAGGCGCGGGCGCGCATTGAGGCCTGGTATGATGACGCCATGAAAAATGCCGGCGACCTCTTTGCCCGGCGCGTCAGGCGGTGGGTCATCTTTATCTCGCTCATCGTCACGCTGACGGTAGGGGGAGATACCATTGCCATTACCCGCGCGTTTATAGTGCAACCGGTGGAAATGTCTACAGTAGAACAATTTTTGGAAGAAATTCCGCCAGACGCAATTAATGCGGAAGATGGCGAAGCCAGTCTGGCGCAAATTCAAATACAGGTCGAGTTGATTTCTGACATATTACAACGCCTGGAAGGGCTGAACATTCCAATGCCCTGGTGGCGGGGCCCCCTGCCGGTAACAACCGAAGGCTGGGCCACGATGATCCTGGGATTGGCTTTTACATGGGTGGCCGTATCGCAAGGGTCGTCCTTCTGGTATGACATTCTCAAGGCGATAAAACCCGGCAATACGCCGCCGCCGCCCCCCAAAAGTGGCGAGGAAGATAAATAGTCTCTGCCAGAGATGTCCAATAACAGGGGGGAGTGAGTATCCTCAGATGGGGAGGTGATATTGTTCACTAGGCCAGGGGGCACGGCCGTTCTATGATGCCACCAGCATAGAAGGTGACCAGGTATGGGCCAACCGCCACCTGGTGATGCCTGGTTGCTTTCAGGACAAAACCATATGACCCCACTTCCCTTACCAACCGAAAAACTATTCACCCCTTGCGATATTTCTCAATTTGACTTTGAAACCACAGCCGACCTCAACCAATTTGACGAAATCATTGGGCAAGAACGTGCTGTGACCGCCATTCAATTTGGCATTGGCATCCGGCGCGAGGGTTTTAATTTGTTTGCAATTGGCCCAAATGGCACGGGGCGGTTTACGGCCGTACACCAATTCCTCCTTTCCCGCACCCCCTCTGAACCCACTCCCGCCGATTGGTGCTATGTCCACAATTTTGACCAGCCCCACGCACCTAACGCCTTACAACTGCCATCCGGTCACTCCCCGCATTTGCAACAAGCCATGCAACAGTTGGTAGAAGACCTGTTTACTATTATTCCCACCGCTTTCACCAGCGAAGAGTACCAGGCCCAGCGCAAAACAATCACCGCCAGCCTCAAAGAAAAAGAGATTCACGCTCTGGAAAACCTGAAAGAAGAAGCCGACCGCCGGGGCATTGCCTTGCTGCAAACACCGGGCGGTTTTGCCTTTGCCCCCACCAAAAACAGCAATGTTATTACTCCTGAAGAATTCCTACGCCTTTCCACCAATGAACAGCAGGCGCTAGAAGACGACATCAAAAAACTGCAAGAATCGCTGCAACAAATCATGCAGCAAGTACCCCAGTGGCACCGCGAAACCCAACAACATCTGAAGGAGCTGGATCAAGAAATTGCTGCCTTTGCCGTCAAACCAGTGATTGATGAAATTCGGCCACCTTACGCCGACCTGCCAGATGTCTTGGCTTATCTAGACGCGGTGGCAGCAGACATCATCCAAAATGTGCGTGATTTTTTACCGACGGAAGAATCACCGCTGGCAGATATGATGGCCCAGGCTGGGGGGAGCAGTCGTCCCCGACTCACCCGCTTCCAGGTCAACGTAATGATTACCCACGAGCCGGGTGAAGGGGCGCCGGTTGTGCATGAAGAACTGCCCACTTACCAGAACCTGGTCGGCCGCGTTGAGCATATTTCACAAATGGGCACCTTACTCACCGACTTTACCCTGATAAAACCGGGTGTTTTGCACAAAGCCAATGGCGGTTATCTAATTCTGGATGCACGAAAAGTGCTGCTGCAACCATTTGCCTGGGAAGCTCTGAAACAAGCATTACGCTCCAGAGAAATTCGCATGGAGTCGTTGGGGCAGGCATACAGTCTAATCAGTACCGTCTCCTTAGAGCCAGAGCCAATTCCGCTCAATGTCAAGGTGGTATTGATTGGAGAGCGGTTGCTCTATTACCTGTTATGTGCCTATGATCCGGACTTTACAGAACTGTTTAAGGTGGCGGCTGATTTTGAAGATGAGATGCCGCGCAGCCCGGAGAATAATCTGGCTTATGCCCGGCTGATTGCTAACCTGGCGCACAAAGAAGGGCTGCGTGATTTTGACCGGGCAGCGGTGGGGCGGATTTTGGAGCAAAGCGCCCGGTTGGCGCAAGACGCGGAAAAGCTGACGACCCATATGCAAACGGTGACAGATTTGCTGCGGGAAGCGGATTATTGGGCAGGGGTCAACGGCCGTGAACGCATCACGATGGCTGACGTGGAGCAGGCATTGGCGGCCCAATTGCAACGGGCAGGGCGGGTGCGCGAACGCTTGCTAGAAAGCACCTTGCGTGAAACGCTGCTGGTGGATACCAGCGGCGCGGTGATAGGGCAGATCAATGGATTGTCAGTCATTGACCTGGGCGGGCAGGCGTTTGGCCGCCCCAGCCGCATTACAGCACGGGTGCGCCTGGGCAAGGGAGAGGTTATTGATATTGAACGACAAGTGGAAATGGGTGGGCCGCTTCATTCTAAAGGGGTGCTGATTTTGTCTGGTTTTCTAGGGGCGCGGTATGCAGCGGAACGGCCGTTGTCCCTTCATGCCTCTCTGGTTTTTGAGCAATCCTACAGTGGTGTGGAAGGAGACAGCGCCTCTTCGGCGGAACTGTATGCCCTGTTATCGGCGTTAGCCGAAGCGCCTATCAAACAGGGGTTGGCTGTCACTGGCTCGGTAAATCAGCGCGGGCAGGTGCAGGCGATTGGTGGTGTGAACGAGAAGATTGAAGGCTTCTTTGATTTGTGCCAGGCACGCGGGCTGACCGGCGATCAGGGGGTACTTATTCCCACTGCCAACGTCAAACATTTGATGCTGCGCCAGGACGTGTTAGCAGCGGTGGCCGCCGGGCAGTTTGCTATTTATGCCGTCAGCACCATTGATGAGGGAATTGAATTACTCACCGGTGTTGCGGCGGGGGAATTGGATGGCGACGGCCGTTACCCATCACACAGCATCAACGGCCGTGTAGTGGCCCGGCTGGAAACATTCGCCGCCAGACAACGTGAATTTACGGCATCGCCGGAGAGTGGTAATCCGGTGGCAAGTGGCAAGTAGCAGGTTGCAAGTGGAGAAAATAGATGGTGAACACATCATGGATTCGCCGCATTTTGGTGGGGCTGGATGCGTCGCAGATGAGTACGGCCGTGCTGCATACGGCCGTGCGCCTGTCTGCCTTTCTCAAAGCAGACATTACTGGCCTGTTTGTGGAAGATATTAACCTGATCCGGCTGGCGCAACTGCCTTTTTCTCATGAAGTGCGCTACCTGACGGCCGGTACACGGCCGTTGCACCAGGAACAGATGCAGCAAATGTTACAAAGCCATGCCACCTGGCTGCGCTACGAATTTGGACAAAAGGCCAGTGAGCGGTCGGTGAAATGGGATTTCCGGGTGGCGCGAGGTTTTGTTATCCAGGAGTTATTGGCCGCTGCCCGTCAGGCCGACCTGTTGGTGATTGGCCGTCGAAGCAGCCACCGCAGTCTGCACAAACGGGTGGGGTCTACGGCATTGACGGCCGTGCAGCAGGCAGCCACATCGGTGTTGGTGGTCTCGCCGGATGCCGATTTTACACACCCGGTGGTGCTGTTATACGATGACTCGGCGGCGGCCTACGCTTTGCCGGTGGCTCTGTCATTGGCACAACTGAGCAAACAATTGGTCATTTATATTCGGGCACAAGATGATCAGAAAGCGGCGCGTATTCGGCAGGAATTGGGTGCCGCCATGACAGACGAGACGATTGTGTGCCGTTACCGGCGCTGGCATCCAGACCAGATGCTGGAACAGCTTTGGGTCGAACAGACGCCGGGTATCGTGGTGGTGGGCAACGGCCGTGAGGGACTGGCTATCGCCCTGGCCGACCAGCTATTACAAACCGCGCCCTGCCCGGTACTGTTTATCCGCCCGCCGGTT
>CAYXUZ010000141.1:7385-10759 GCA_964467705.1 uncultured Ardenticatenaceae bacterium
CATCCTGATTGAGATTGTCTATAATCTCGCCTGTTCGGGGCATGGCGCAGCTTGGTAGCGCGCTTCCTTCGGGTGGAAGAGGTCGTGGGTTCAAATCCCGCTGCCCCGACAGATGAAAAGGAAAACGGCCGTACCCTGGTGGATACGGCCGTTTTTATTATTATGAGCGGCGGGCTACTATCATCAACAATCTAACCCGCCGCCGGTTTGATGTTCTGGTTGACTCGGAACAGGTTGTGGGGATTATAGTGGGCCTTTATCTGGGCCAGGCAAAGGGATCAGGCTGTTTCTTTTTCGAAGAACAGTACCATAAGGTCGGGCGGCCAGTTTGCCGTGCGATTCGTTACCTTGTCAACATGGGCAACGGTCATGAGGCAGCGCGATACATTCTGTCCAGCGGAATCGCCCATAGTGCATTCTATGAACGCATCAGGCCCCCGGAACTCGCGCACGTAAGACGTGATAGTAATCTCCTGATCACCCCGAACAGGCCGCAGAAAATCTATTTCCAGCCTTCGAACCCAGGTCATGAACGGCAACGTCCCGAGCGTCCTCAGATCCCAGCCAACATAGTCACGTAGCCCTTCCATCCGATGGTTGACAAAATAAGTCGCGTACTTCCCCGTACTCATATGATTATAGGGATCGAGATCAGAGAATTGTATCCGATGTGTGCTCTCGAAAATGATTGGTACATTCGACATTCAGGACTCCTTTACACTCAATCATATCTGCCCGACTTTATTAAAGGTTTGATGTTCTGGTTCACCCGGAACAGGTTTTGCGGATCATACTTCGCCTTGATCTGCGCCAGTCGGGTGTAGTTATGCCGGTAAGCCGCCTCGACGCGGTCTACACCTTCATCCATCATCATATTAACGTAAGCTCCACCAGCCGAATGAGGGTGGAGGGCACTCCAGTAACTCTTCGACCATTGGATCATACGTTCATTATTGGCCGGGTCAGGGTCTACGCCCACAATCACCTGGGCAAAGTTGGCCTCGCGGAAGCTCCAGGCGGTGTCACTTTCTCCTACCCGATGGGCAGCGCCGTTAATGGGATAAATGTGCATCGTGGAGTGGACCGTAGGCAACTGTGAGGCGTGTTTGATGTGCAGGGCAATGACCTCATTGCTGAGATCGGTGAAGAAATCGGCGTTCCAATACCATTGCAGGCCAGGCGGATACAGGCCATCGAACAGGCTTTGCAGAGCAGGCAGAGGGATTGGTCCGGCAAAGTCCATAGCCAATGGCGCCAGGGCGCGGATGGGGGCAAAAACCCGTTCAGCTTCTTCCGGGTCGCCGGTATAACACCAGGTGATCACGGCCGTTTTCTTCAGATGGTGCTCCGCCGGGAACATATCCACTGGCGGAACGGTGTGAAAGCCAAACCAGCCGTTGATGTCGTGGGAACCGGTCAGGATCAGGTCGCGCCAGGTACGCATGACCGTAGCCGCATGTTCCATCTCCCAGAACATCGGCCCACCATACACCATGCTGACTGGGTGGCCCTGAAAGAGGAAGGAGGTGACGACGCCAAAATTGCCGCCGCCGCCACGCACCGCCCAGAACACGTCGTCGTTTTCCTCAGCGCTGGCCGTGAGCAAACGGCCGTCTGCCAACACCATGTCCACCTCTAGTAAACTATCAATGGTCAGGCCAAAGCGACGGGTGAGATAACCCAGGCCACCACCCAGCGTCAGCCCCCCTACACCGGTTGTGGAAAGGAAGCCAGTAGGCACGGCCAGACCATACGGGTAAGTGGCGTGATCCACATCACCCCAGGTGCAGCCGCCCTCCACGCGCACCGTGCCCGCCGCTTGATCCACGCGAATCCCCTTCATGAGCGAAAGATCAACCACCAGCCCATCGTCGCAGCTTCCCAGGCCGGCGCCATTGTGTCCACCGCCACGCACCGCCAGCAGCAGGCCATGTTCACGGGCAAAGTTAACCGCTGCCTGCACATCGGCCGCATCCACGCAACGGGCAATCAGACCGGGGCGTTTATCAATCATGCCGTTGTAAAGCTGCCGCACCTCGTCGTAATGGTCGTCGCCGGGTTGGATCAACGCGCCACGCAGGCTGCCTTTGAACGCAGCCAGTATCGCCTCGTCTAACAAATTTGCACTTCTTGTCGTTTCTAACACATTGCTGTTCATCGTTTACCTCCAAAAAAAGAATTTAAGATGGTTATGGCCGGTTGCTCACCGGCCCCTCGAAAAAATGATTGTCACGGCCGTCTAACGCCCAATCACATCCGCGTGCAGAACGGCGTAAATCTCCACATCCTGATGTACGCTCTGGTGATACCAGGCCCCACGGGCTGTGCCTTCGTGCTGAAAACCACATTTCTCAGCCAGTCGGCGTGAAGCCAGGTTATCGGCATGAATAACCAGCCGGATGCGGTTAACCCGTTGGTTCTCAAACAGATAACGTACCAGCAGGTTGACAGCTTCGGTGGCCACACCTTTGCCCCGATGTGCATCTCTGTACACCTGATAAGAAAGTTCGTACTCATCCAGATAATTGACGGTCTTGAAGAATTCAATGTGGCCGATGAGTTCATAATTCGCAGAGATGATGACCAACATGCCGTCCTCTCTGGTCCAAAAGCCACTCTCCTGGAATCGCTTACGAAAGAGAGGCTGGGCCAGAATTCCGCGGGGAAAGTAGTCACCCCGATTGTCAATGTCCAGGTGAAAAGCGTAGAGTTGATCCAGGTCGGTGTCATGCACAGGGCGGAGCGTGATGGTGTTACCTTTAAGCATGATGTCATCCTCTACTGATCACTGATTTAGGCGCATGATAATGGGCAGCATGACCTGTATGAGCACAAACTCATCGTAGCCAATGTCAAAACCAGTGCCAGACGGCCGTGCATCCCCCTCAAAATCCGTCGTTATGTCTGCGTTCATGCCCGTATCAATCGCCGGTGAGCCAGGTTGCAAGTGGTAATCGGCCGCGCCAGAATTCACAAACAGCGGATCGCCTGTTACCCGGTTCTCGTCGGAAGCCACATTACCCTGAACGTCCAACCCATTACCGTGAAACAAGGTGTGGTTCAGCACCACAAACCCAGTGTTCACGTTTAGGCCAATGGCATGGTTGACGATGATCGTATTTTGGATGAGGGCAAACTCTTTTGAAGTAGTGACGGCCGTGCTGGTCAACAACTCAGAACTGGCAATTGTCACATGCTTGAGGGTGGCTGTGCCGCTGTCCTGTAGAGACACGGCCGCTCCACTTTCTGATGCGGTATTGCCAGCAAACAGAGTGTTGACTATTAAGACATCCCCGGCTTCAGATTGCGCCAGATTGCCGAGTGTATTATTCATAAACAGGCTGTTTGTGACCGTCAAGGGGCCTTGCACCACG
>CAYXUZ010000141.1:10769-17248 GCA_964467705.1 uncultured Ardenticatenaceae bacterium
ACAAACTGGCTGTCGGCAATCGTTGCTTCATCAGTAGACTCAAGCGCATCATGTTCGTTATTGGCAAATAACACGTTGGTTGCTTGTGTGCGGTAAGCATAAGCGGCCGGGGAAGCACCTGAATTATTCAAAAATTGCGTACCCGTAAGAATCATACTGCCCAATGCCACCAATCCAGAATTGGCGTTGTACGCAAAGCTGCCGCCGGTAGCCACAATATCGCGCACCCGTGCGCCGCCCATGAAAAAAGCGGTATTGCTGATAAAGCGCGTATCGGTCAATACAAGGAGGTTGTCGGCATGGAGACCACCGCCGTTGAGCGATGCCGTATTTTGCTCAAAGCGGCCGCCATGGATGGTTAGCCCCTCCCCAGCCTCGGCATACAGCCCGCCGCCATGAAAGCTGGCAGTGTTGCCTACAAAATCTACGTTGTTAAGCGTTACCGTCACGGCCGTAGAAACGGACATGCCACCACCGCTGCCACCTGTGTTATTGTTTTCAAAGCGGGAGTTTGTTACGTGAACCGGGACCGAACCAAAGATAGACGCGCCGCCGCCACTGCCAATTGAGGCACTATTGCCACTAAATAATGTTCCCGTAATGACCACCGCCCCGTTGGCATCTACTCCGCCCGCGGATCCACCGGCCGTATTGCTGATGATTTCCGCATTTGCCACTGTCAGCGTATTTGCCGCATAGAGACCGCCACCAACGCAGCTAATCAGCGTGACGCATTGGTTATTTTGGATGATGCTCCCGTTTATGGTCAGCGTACCCTCAGCGTAGATTGCCCCACCCCGGTCACTGGCGCTGTTTCCCTGAAAGAAGCTGCCATTCACCACAATCGCCCCTGTGCTGCTCACACCGCCGCCCGATCCGGCGCTGCTGTTCAGTACATGCACAGCATTCAGCGTCAGGTCGCCCTCGGAGTTGATGCCGCCGCCGGGTGCGGTGCCAAAGGCGACCGCGTTCTGCACAATCAGCCCGGAAATTGTGACCGGTACATTAGCAATGTTGAGGCCGCGGTACAGATTCTGCCCATCCACCCGGAAGATGCGCAAAACATGGGCGTCTTCAACAAAGATAGTGACGGCCTCGGTGATGGTCGGTAACGCGCTGAGCAGATTCACCGTGCCGATGGCGTTGATGTGAATGACATCCTCACCGGGAGTGGCATTGGCATCCAGAATGGCCTGCCGCAGCGTCCCTGCCCCGTTGTCAAAGGTACTGCTGACGAGGAAGGTCGTTTGTGATTCTGCCTGCATGGTGTGAATGCCGACAATAGCTATGGCGGCCCACAAAACGCCCGTTACGACGATACCTACCACATACCTGAACCTACCTGACATATCATCTCCCTGAAAAACAAGAACAGTGAGCAGCCTATCTGCTCCGGTAAAGTCGTACCACACTGTGCGGGTTTGCCGGAGCTATAGGCCGTCTATATAATTTCAAGCGACCTGGCGGAGACATGGTTAGATCGCTTTGCCATTTAGAATCAATATCGCCTCATCCATCATCACTGCTCGCCATTGTAGAAAACGACGCTCGCTTAAAACTCGCATAATCCTCGCACTTTTGGCTGCGGTATAGACAGGCGTGGCTTTAACCAGGCAGGAATAGCGCAAACTTATGTGGCAGCTTACTTTATTTGGGACGCCTACGCTGGAGCGCAACGGCCGTAGCCAACCCCTCACCCGGCGCAAAGCCAGAGCCTTGCTCACCTATCTGGCCGTCACCCAAAAACCCCATTCCCGTGAAACAATGGTGGCGCTGCTCTGGCCCGACCATGACCAGGAGCACGGCCGTGCCGATCTCAGCCGCATCCTGTCTCATTTGCGTGCGGTGCTGGGCGCTGACTTTATCCTGGCCGACCGGGAACAGGTTGCCCTGAATGACAAAGCAGCGTTGCGGGTGGATGTCCACCACTTTCGCCACCAACTGGACGTTTGCCGAGAGGTGGCGGCCGAAGAAATTGATGATGATTGCCTGCAAAATCTGGTCGCCGCGGCCGCCTGCTATCAGGCTGATTTTCTGGCCGGGTTTACCCTGCCCGGCTGCCCCGCGTTTGACGAGTGGCAACTATGGCAAACGGAAGCCTTACGCCGCGATTTGGGCTGGGCGCTGGAAAAGTTAGTTCACGCTTATGAAGTCCGGCGCGATCTTACCCAGGCCATCGTGTATGCCCAACGTTGGGTAACGCTAGACCCCCTCCATGAACCAGCGCAGCGGCGGCTGATTGCTTTATACGGCCGTAACGGACAGCGCGCCGAAGCCCATCGTCAATACCAAACGTGTGCGCGTCTGTTGGCCGAGGAATTGGGCATTGAACCTGAGCCAGAGACAAAACAGCTTTATGAACAGATTCGCAAGGGTGAGGCGGCACCAGGGGACGGGCGGCACGGCCGTGCCGCCCTAACCGCCCCACCCCAAAAATCGGACCAGGAAATAAGATATTTCTTGAGCCAGGATAATGTGCGCATCGCCTATGCCATTGTGGGCCAGGGGCCACCGTTGGTATGGACGGCCTCTTTTCTCCGGCATCTGGAATTTGATTGGCAAAGCCCGATCTGGCAGCATTGGCTGGAAGCACTGTCCAGCCGCTACACGCTCATCCGTTATGATGAACGCGCATGCGGTCTCTCCGATTGGGACGTGCGTGACATTTCCTTTGATGCCTGGGTGCGCGACCTTGAAGATTTGGTAGATCACCTGGGCCTGGATCGGTTCCGCATGATCGCCCTGTCGCAAGCCGGTGCGGTGGCTATTGCTTATGCCGCCCGGCATCCCGAAAGAGTTTCTCATCTGATACTGCACGGCGCTTATGCCCGCGGCCGCTTTCACCGCCAGGACAATCCCCAGGCAGTAGAAGAAGCGCAAACGCTCCTTTCGCTGACAAAGCTAGGTTGGGGGCAAGATAGCCCCGCTTTCCGCCAGGTTTTTTCCATGCAGTTGATGCCAGAGGCTACCAAAGAGCAGATTGCCTGGTTCGATGAGTTGATGCGCATCTCTATGACGCCAGACAACGCCGTTCGTGCCGAAGCCGAAATGTATCAAATTAATGTTCTCGACCTGCTGCCAGAACTGCGTGTGCCCACGCTGGTCACGCACTGCCGCACTGATGCGGCCGTACCCTTTGCCGAAGGTCGTATTCTGGCCAGCCAGATTCCGGGGGCACAATTTGTACCTTTAGACAGCAAAAACCATTTGCTTTTGCCATCTGAACCGGCCTGGGAGCAGTTTGCCCGGCAAGTCCATAGTTTTATGGCGGCCGAGGCACGGCCGTTTTCCAGGAGTTCATTCACCGACCGGCCGACCGCCAAAATTCCACGCTTCGATTGGCCGAAGCCGCCGCCTGCACCGCAACCATTGTTTGTGGCCCGTACTCAGGAATTGGCCCGGCTAAACAGCCATCTCGATGAGGCACTAGGTGGGAACGGCCGTGTCGTTTTTGTCACCGGGGATGCCGGCCGGGGTAAAACATCTTTGCTGGCCGAATTCGCCCGCCGCGCTCAAGAGGCCCACTCACATCTGATTGTGGCTGGTGGCAGCGGCAGTGCCTTTGCCGGTGTGGGCGATCCCTATCTGCCCTTTCGTGAGGTGATGGAGCTACTGGCCGGGAACGTTACGAGCAGGCCGATGGGTGGTCAGGCAGGGGTGGAGCAGGCGCGTCGTCTATGGGCTTTGCTGCCCCAGACAACGCAGGCAATTCTGGAATATGGCCCCCAGTTGCTGGATCTCTTTGTACCGGGGAAACAATTGCTGGCGCGGGCTACGGCGGCCGCCCCGGCTGGTGCGGACTGGTTGGCGGCCTTGCGGGAAGAACTTTCTCGTCGCCACCATGCGCCGGGTACGCCGGAACAAACGGCCGTTTTCGGACAAGTTACCAGTGTGTTGCACCATCTGGCGCAAAAGCACCCTCTTTTGATTACCCTCGACGACCTGCAATGGCTTGACACCGCTTCCATCGGGCTGTTGTTCCATCTGGGTCGTCGCCTGGCAAACAGCCACATTCTGATCGTAGGCGCTTATCGGCCAGATGAACTCTCTGAGGGTGGTCGGCCGCATCCTCTGGGGCCACTTTTGGACGAGTTCAAACGACAATTTGGCGACGTATTCATTGACCTGGCTGCGGTTGATGCGGTAGAAGGCATGGCATTTGTGGATGCCTTCCTGGACAGCGAACCCAATCTGTTGGATGCAGCATTTCGTCAGGCACTCTTCCAACGCACACAGGGTCACCCATTATTTGTGGTGGAGTTATTGCGCGAAATGCAGAGCCGGGGCGACCTGGTTCAGGATGAGGGGGGACGATGGTGTGCAGGTCGGGCATTGGCGTGGCAGACGCTTCCCGCACGGGTGGAAGCGGTCATTACGCGCCGGATCGAGCGCTTAGATGCTGACTTACGGGCTGTTTTGGATGCGGCCAGCGTGGTGGGGGAATTGTTTACGGCCGAAGTGGTGGCGCAGGTATTGGGGATGACCGCACGGCCGTTGCTGCACAGCCTCTCCCAACAATTAGGCAAACAACAGCGGCTGGTACAAGAACGGGGCGAGCTAAGAGTTGGTGAGGATTATCTGGCCGCCTACCAGTTTAGCCATGCGCTGTTTCAACAATATCTGTACCACCAACTTGCCCCAGGCGAACGCCGCCGCCTGCATGGGGCCGTTGCTGCCGCGCTGGCGGAAGTCTATGCCGCCGATATAGATCAGGTTGTGGTCTCATTGGCCCATCACTTTACGGCCGTAGCCGATTGGCCCCAGGCCACGCACTATCATACCAGGGCCGGTGAACTGGCTTTCCAGAGGGCGGCCGTGCCTGACGCTGTATATCATTACCGGGCCGCCCTGTCCCATTGGCCCCAGGCAGACACCACAGGTCAGGCGAAGTTACTCAGCAAACTGGGCGAGTGCCTGTGGATGTCAGGCCGCCACCAGGAAGCCGTTGAATCTCTTCAAACCAGCAGCCATCTGTTTCAGGGCGGGGGAGACAATCAAGGAACTGCCACCGCGCAGCGATTACTGGGCCGCGTCTTTTGGGAATCGGGGCAACCGGACAAAGCTGGGCATTGCTACCGGCAGGCTCTCGACGTTTTGGAAGGTGAGCCTGAAGGTGAGGCGTTGGCCTGGGCGCTGGCGAGTATGTCCAATTATCATATGCATGTGGGCAATTATGAGGAGTCTATCCACCTGGGGGAGCAGGCGTTGGCGCTGGCCCGGCGTCTTGGCGCCAGCACTTTGATCATCCAATGTCTCTGTGACCTCGGCGCGGCCATCTCCAGCAGAGGGGACTGGGCGGGTGTGGAGATGGAACAGGAAAGCCTGAAACTGGCCCTGGCCGCCAATCGCCCGCATGATGCTGGCCGCGCTTATCTCTATATCGCGGAAGCACTCACCTATCTCGGCCGTTATGAGCAGGTCAGGAATCTCTTGCAAGAAGCCATTGTGTACACACAACGAATGCATGTTCACTATATTGCCGAAGCAGCCGTCCATAGGCTGGCCGAACTGGATCATCTCACCGGTCACTGGTCAGCCGCCCTTGCGCCGTTGTTGGCGATGCAGGAACGCACGGGTAGTGAACGACCGGCGGGCCTGTTTCAGGTCTATGGCAGCCTGATACTGGGCCGTCTCTATAATGACCTGGGGTTGGGAGAGCAGGCTCATCAACTGTTGCGTGAGGCGCTGGCTGGCCCGGTCAAGAGTCTGGACCCGCGGGTGGCCCTGTTGGGTGAACTGGCGCGAGCCGAAGCATTATGTGACCGGCCGGAGGCCGCTGTGGCGGCTGCCAGAGAGATATTGAAATGCGCCGAGCAGGCGAGTTATCTCTTCCCTAACATGAGCATGGCGCTGTTGTTTATCTGTCGTTTGCCGCTTGCGTCTGGCCTGCTCGAAATGGTTCACTTTGCCCATTCCGCCCACCGGCAGTTGGAACGACTGGACAGGCAGTATGAGACGCCGATCACGGCCGTCTGTGTCCTGGAAGGAAAAGGTTGGTTGGCTCTGGCTGAGGCAGACATGATGGAAGCGGCTGCGGCATTTAGGGAGGCAGCAGCCAGGTGGCAGGAGTTGGGCCATCCGTATGACCAGGTGCGAGCCGTAAGTGGATTGGGGCAGACACTGGCCCAGACAGGCGACATAAATAGTGCCAAACTGGAATTAGGACCGGCAGAAGAGCTAATCAACATCTTGGCGGCACCGCTAGATGTCCCGATGCTAAAATCCTCGTTTTTCGATTCGCCATTGATACAAGAGATTCGTACCAGCTTCACGCGGGCACAAACTGGCCTTCCCCTAGATACCGAAAGGTTACACTGAGGCAGAAGAGATGGTTGGTTCAAATTCGGCCGCTCCGTATCAATACGGCAGTTATGTCAGTTTAAATTTTCTGGTAGTAAGGTGAGATTATCACCAACCCAGTAAATATGATGACCCCCAAAAACTAGACCACAAGCTAAGGTACAATTCTCATAGTTTGT
>CAYXUZ010000142.1:0-12104 GCA_964467705.1 uncultured Ardenticatenaceae bacterium
CACGTAGTGGATGTGACCCATCCGCATGTTGTCGCCCAGGTTGAGTCCGTCGAAGATACGCTGGCTGAACTGGAAGTTGACCACCTGCCGATGGTGGTTGCTTTGAACAAAATAGACCAACTCCCGGCCGACAGCGATATAGAGACAGTCCTGGATTTGACCGTGCCCACCGTGCGCATTTCTGCCCTCACCGGTCAGGGAATTGAGCAATTGTTGTTGGCGATTGAAGCAGTGATGGTGAGCCTGTTAGCGCCTATCTCGGTGCTGCTACCGTATCAGCGCGGTGACTTGTTGTCTCTGTTGTACGAGCGCGGTCAGGTAGACAGCGAAGAGCATGGGCAAGACGGGGTACGAGTTTATGGACGTTTACCCCATCGCCTGATACCATATTTTGAACCTTATCGAACGTGAAGATGGTAACTACATCATTGTGTAATTGGGCATTTAGTACACCGTTAACAAAATAATCTGAACTTTCTTGTGTCATTCCGAGGAGTCTTCGACGAGGAATCTCTACTACTTTTGCAGGAGGGGGGATTCCTCACTCCGAAGACTTCGTTCGGAATGACAGGTGAAGTGTTCAAATTAAAAAACTTCTTTAGCGGTGTATTTAATTACCTGATTATGCAATTACTCAATTACTTTCACTTAGGGGTGGTAATGAACAAACTACTGGACACATTGAGCGAATTCATGGCGAAATATCCGGGCTTGCTACCGTTGATTGGCCTGGGATTGATTATTTTGAACCTGCTGCTGCAATTTTTTCAGGGGTACTGGATTGTGGAAAGTAATTTGTTCTTGCACATCGGTTTGATTATCAGTCTGATCGGTATTTTGATGATTCGTCCGCTTGGGTAGGGGCCACCCTTGTGGTCGCCCTGTGATGGGCGGGCATAAGGCCACGCCCCTACAAATGATCTCTGTTTGGCATGAATTCAATCCCCACTTTGGCAGCACACCCCTCCGTAAAAACCCTTTTAGCCGCCTTTCACCAAATGAGTGAGCAGGTGATTGACCTGGCTGTTGCCGTGCAGCAAATCCCGGCGCCCACCTTTGCCGAGGCAGCGCGGGCGGCTTTTATTGCGCGACAATTCACGGCCGTACCCCTGCAAGATGTGGCTCAGGATAAACTGCATAATGTCTACGGCCGTCTGCCCGCCAGTAACCCCACCCATCCGCCCGTCATCCTCTCTGCCCACAGCGATACCGTCTTCCCATTGGAAACAGACCTGACCGTGCGAAGGGACGGCCGTCTGGTCTACGGTCCCGGCATTGCTGATAACTCCACCGGCGTGGCCGGTATTATCACCCTGGCGCGGGTCTTGGCCGAGGCGAATTTGGGTTTACCGGCCGACCTCTGGTTTGTGGCGAACGTAGGCGAGGAGGGGCTGGGTGACTTGCGCGGAATGCGGGCAGTGGTGGATCGGTTTGGCGGAGAGGCCATTTATCTGGTGGTAGAAGGTGGCCTGTTTGGGCAAATTTCTCATCAAGGTATTGGTGTGCGCCGGTTTAAGCTGACAGTGCAAACGCCCGGCGGCCATTCTTGGGGCAACTTTGGCGCACGCAGCGCCATCCATGAACTGGCGCGGATTATTGTAGCCATTGACCGGCTGGCCGTGCCCAAAATGCCCAAAACCACTTATACCGTGGGCGTGATTGAAGGGGGGACTTCGATTAACTCAATTGCCCAGTCAGCTAGTGGGCTGCTGGATTTGCGCTCAGAGTCGCCGGTGGAGTTGGAGGGGTTGGTCACGGCCGTGAGCCAGATCATCGAGCAGGCCAACAGACGAAAAGATGTGCAAGTGAGCATGGAACTGATTGGCAACCGCCCTGCCGGGCAGTTGGCGGCGGATGCGCCCCTGGTGCAATGGGCACAGGCGGCGCTGCAAGCCGTAGGCCACGCCCATCCCCGGTTGATTGCCAGCAGCACCGACGCCAATGTACCACTGAGTGAGGGGTACACGGCCGTGTGCATTGGCCTGGCCGAATCCCACAACGCCCACCGCCTGGATGAATACCTCGACCCCCAACACCTGCCCAACGGTTTGGGACAACTCTTGCTGCTTACTCTATCAGCCACAGGCTACTGAAACAAAAAAACCGGCTTAATGAGCCGGTTTTCATTTTGCTTGTGCATGTTGCTTTTGTAACCAATTTTGTTCAATCCGTTCTTCTTCTTCTTCTTCTTCTTGAATTTGAGCATCAATCTCAAACTGGTTGGCATGATAGTAAGACAAAGCGGCGTAGACTTGTGCCAGATTCAGATGCCCAAACGTCTCAACAATCTCTTCTGGGCTGCGTCCAAGTTTATACCACCGGATAACACGATCAACCGTAACTCCGGTATCTGAAATATATGCTTTGCTTGCCTTTGCTTGAGGACTCACTGAAATGAGTGAGCCTATGTTCTGTGCCTGAATTGCTGTCATAGCTATAGTGTAAATGATTTATTTGCATTTGCCTATCTCAACGATATAATTACTGACATATTATATTGTAAAGTATTTTATTGTCAACCTTTGGGTTGACAAATGGATGACACGAAAGTTATGTTCCCTCTGTATTTCGACGAGGATTCAACAGATTGGCGGCGAATCAATACCCTGCGCACAAAAGGCATAGATGTGATATCCACTCTGGAAGCCAATATGGTGGGACGGGCGGATGAGGAGCAACTTGATTTTGCCACTGCCAACAACAGAGTGCTTTGCAGTTTTAACATCCGTGATTTTTATCGCATTCATTCCGAATTTATAAACAGGGGCAAAGACCATGCAGGGATAATTTTGGTGAGACAGCAACAGTTTTCGGTAGGCGAATATGTACGGCGTATTCAGATTTTGTTAGAACAGAGATCGTCAGCAGAGATGAAGAACCAAATTGAATTTTTGAGTGGGTGGGGATAACGAATGGATTTGCAGGGTGCGGACAACGGCCGTGTCAGCCTGGTCTTTTAGATTGAGGTTGCCGGGAAAAGCGTAAGCGGCGAAACGGCCGTTGCAACTGTCTCCAGGCGTGCGTCGCTTCCTCATCTCCTCCGGCTGCCAGTCCACCATATCGGCGTTTATTGTACAGGAGGGTGATGTGCGCAATGGCGGCGCGCATTGCCGCCGTCATCATCCATCTTTTATGTTGACCATATTCATCTAGCCGGGCATTAAGCGCCTGACTAAATTCGTGTGGCGTCTGGCTGGGCAGGGGAGGCAGTCCAATTTTTCGGGCATTGTCTTGCAAACGGCCGTAACTCCACACCACCCCATCTGCCCGCCTGGCCTGTTCGCGCCGTTGTCGCCGCCACAACCACCACACCCCTACCGCCAAAATACCAATGACCAACAACCGCCACCAGGAAAACGGCCGTACCGGCGATGGGGCGGGAATGGGCGGTGGTGTGTATTCATTGACCGCCGGGGGGCCATATTGCAAGGATAAGTCGGTAAGATCAAGGGTAACGGCCGTATCACGTGGACTGGCAAACCCGGCCGTCGGTTCAAACTCTACCCAACCATACCCGGCAAAATAAACCTCAACCCAGGAATGGCCATTGATTTGCCGTATCACCTGTGAGCCCGTTTCATCTGGTGGCTGCCCCAAATAACCAACCACCAGTCGGGCAGGTAGCCCCAATGTCCGGGCCATCACCACCATGCTAGAAGCGTAGTAATCGCAGTAACCTTGCTGCAAATCAAAGAGGAAGTATTCCACCGGATCAACGTCCGGCGGCGGCAAGGGCGTATTGAGTGAATAGGGATATTGGCGCAAGAACAGTTCTAGCGCCCGCGCCTGGTCAAAAGGAGTGGTATAACCGGCAGTCACATCCTGGGCAAGGTCAGCGACACGCTGGGGTACATCATCCGGTAAGGCGGTATAACGCGCCAGCAACGCCGGGGGCGCGTCTTCCAATCGTGCCTGACGCAGTTGATCGGGCACGGCCGTTGCCAGACGCGAATTTGCTGTATATCTGGTGTTTAGGCCGGGCGACTGCGCCCTGACCCGCGCCAGATCATTCACACCGCGCCAGGAAACCATCGTGGGGTGATCAAAAAGATAGGGCAACCCAACGGTATAGCGAATCGTCCGGCCCTCATGTTGTTCAATAACCGTTTGTGTCAGGGATATCTGGTTTTCATAAGCTGGTAATGGGATGACCTGAAAGGGAGGGATGGTCTGCACCCTTTCTTCAGAAATTGCCCAGCCGCGACCCGTATAGACATCATAGCTGAAGCCGCGCCAGTGCGTACCCTGCATAAACTCCGCCGGAGCGGGAATAAGCTGCCCTTGAACTGTTACAGACACAACGGCCGTCATCACCACCGTTTCCGCTAATTCTGGCGGCATACCAATGAGATAGTGACGGGGCAAGATACCACTGCCGCCCACACCGCCTGGATTGGGCGTACTCACTTGCTCGCGGGGCACCTCGATGCCGGCAAAAGCCTGTCCAAAAGTTGATTCTGCTTCGGCAACCGGAGCTAAGGAAGCAAACCACTCCTGTAGACGGCTAATACTGAATGAAGGTAACAGCAACGCCAGCGCCAGTAAAAAGAGGGCAATTACTGTGGAATAACCCATAGATTCAATCCGAATATCTTCTGGAAAATCTACCTTCGTACGAGTCCATTCCTGTTCCAGGTGGGCAAAATTGACAACGGCCGTTAACAACACGGCTACCCCCACAAACAAGGCCAGCCACCAGATGTCGGCCACGCCAAAATAACCGTTGAGGGCCATTCCCAGCCCCATGAGCATGAGGGCCGGCATGGGGCGCTGCCAGCGCAATGTGACCCACCCCACAAAAGCAGCCATTAAAAACACCGCCATGCCCATAACGGCCGTAAAGACGATGGTTTCACGGCTGCTGCCGCCGCTGAAGACGGCCAGCAACCAGCCGCCAACCCGGTCGAAAAAAAGGGCGCCGTTTTGCAGCCAGAATTGGCGGAGCGGTTCCCACCCTTGCCCCAACATGGCTGGCGGCGGCAGCAGTTGCGCCAGCGTGACAAACGTAACAAGCAGTCCATAAAGGAAGATCAGAAGCCAGGCCCACAAAGCGTGTAACGGCCGTTTCGCCAGCACTACCCCCAACAGCAAACCAACAGCCGCCGCCGGTATGAGCACCTCATCTTCCGACGTCCAGCGCACTTCGCGCACGGCCGTCACCAGCACCATCACGGCCGTGACTAATAATGCCAACGTCAACCAGCCTTCTGACGGCCGTAATCGTTTGTAGGTCACTTCCAATAAAAACGACATGGCTATACACCTATGGCAATTGGCAATTGTCTTATCGCCAATCACCAGCCTCTTGCTGCCCTATGTGTGATTATACTCCTCTGTGCGGGTGTGAGAAGATGCTAAGATTGCCAGGGGCAAAATTGGTGAGGGAGGTGAATTCGTTATAATCGGCTTGAATTTGTAGCCTCTTAGCAGCCACATGTCATCGGAAAACGGTTTACAGATTACACATCAAAGATTACGCATCACAACCTGACAACAATGAGTGGACGCAAGATTCTTATTTTCCTTAGTTTGATACTGTTGGTGGTAGCCTTACTGATTGCCGCACCATTTGCCCTGCGCGCCGTCCCTTCACGGTACATTGCAGTTGCCGCCGACCACCTGCCAGAACCACTGAAGGAACCGTTTAACCGGATTGCGGTGCCGCAGCAGGATACGCCCATTTTGCCAACGGCCGTAGCCCTGGCGGATACATCAACCTTGCTGGGCAAACCGGTGGCGGCTTTGGCTGTCGCCCCCTCCGCCACCCCACTGCCACCCACATTCACACCGCCACCACATACAGACGTGGCCCTACCACCTACAGAAACACCAACCCCCATCCCCCCCACTGCCACCCCAACTCCGATCATTACCGTTCCCCCGCCAACACCCACACTACCCCCCATCCCATCGTCCATCCGGCTGGTTGGTTTCACGCACCAATTCCAGGAGTGGAACAATTGCGGCCCGGCCACAATGGCCATGGCCTTGAGCTTTTTTGGTCTGCGTCTGAACCAAAATGATGTGGCCGCCGTCACCAAGCCAAATCCTGAAGACCGCAATGTATCCCCGGCAGAAATGACCGCCTATGTGAATGAGACAACACCATACCAGGCGTTGTTTCGGGTAAACGGCCGTGAGGAAACTGTCAAGCGTCTACTGGCCAATGGTATCCCTGTTATCCTGGAATTGGGACTTAACCCACCTGGCGACTTAAGCTGGATGGGATGGTACGGCCATTACATGCTGGCAGTGGCCTATGATGACGAACTGGAGCAATTTTGGGTATACGATTCATGGTTAGGCACCGGCGGGCAGCCGTTGAGTAATGCCGACCCCAACGGCCGTGTACTCACCTATGCCGACCTGGCCCGCGACTGGCCCCACTTCAACCGCAATTACATCGCCCTTTACCGCCCAGAGCAGGCCCAATTGGTAGCCGACATTGTCGGCGCAGAGATGGATGATGCCGTGATGTGGCAAAATTCCCTGGCGCAGGCACAGCAAGATGCCCAGTCAGACCCGCAGAACGCTTTTTACTGGTTCAATTTAGGCACCAGCTTGAATGCCGTTGGTAACTATGAATCGGCGGCGCAGGCGTTTGACCAGGCGCGGGCCATCGGCCTACCCTGGCGTATGTTGTGGTACCAATCTGGCCCGTATGAAGCGTATTACCAGGTTGGCCGTTACGAAGATGTCATTTTGCTGACCGATACCACCCTGAAAGACCGCCCCTATTTTGAAGAATCGTTCTACTACAAGGCATTGGCTCAGGTGGCCTTAGGTGAAGAAGCCGCAGCCCGCGACAATCTGCAACGCGCCATTGCCTTTAACCCCAACTTTTCCCCCGCCGCTGAAGCGTTGGCGCAATTGGAAAATGGAGGATGATGCGTGATTCGTAATCCGTAATCTGTGATGCGAAACCGGAGAGTTGCGGATTACGGATTACGGCCTACAGATCACGGCCGAGAAGGAGCTATGAAAAGACGAACCAAAGTTGTGATCCTGGCTGTTGTTATTGTGCAGCTTGTTTGTATTGTGGGATTGTTGGCTCTGGAACCGGTGGTGCAAAAGATTCCGGGGCGTTACCGGGTGGCGCTGCAAGAACGGGTTCCTTTTGCTGGCCGCCTGGTGGAAGATGTGATTCACGAGGTTGTGCCGGTGGCGGCTGCTTTACCGGCGGCTAGCGAACAAAGCAGCACAGACACCGTAGACATCAACGCGCTGATTGGCGTACAGCCTACGGCCGTGCCCACCGACACTCCTTCACCCACGCCGGAACCGACGGTAGAGACGGCCGTTAACCAGACGACTGACACCCCGTCCGCACCACAACCCACCCCTACGGCACCACCGCCTACCCCCACCAACACACCCACCCCAGAGCCATTGCCGGCAGCGCACGTTTTGGAGGGCATGGGGGTGGTCAAACAAGCCTTTAATAACTGCGGCCCGGCTAATCTGACCCAGGTTTTGAACTGGTATGGCAGCGACATTACCCAGGAAGATATTGCCAGCTACCTGAAGCCCAATCCCGAAGACCGCAACGTCAGCCCCTGGCAAATTGCCGATTACGTCAATCAATACACCGCCGGGCAGTTCAAAGCCTCGGCGCACAGCGGCGGCACGCAGGAATTGATCAAACGGCTGGTGGCCGCCGGTTATCCTGTGGTCATTGAAAAAGGCTATGAAGTCAACAATGTGTGGTACGGCCATTACCTGACGGTCTATGGCTACGATGATGAACTGGAACAGTTTTATACCCAGGACACTAATTTAGGCCCATGGGATGGCAGCGGCCGTCCCGCTTCGTATGAAGAAGTTTCCACTTATTGGCCGCAATTCAACTACACGTTTTATGTGGTGTATGAGCCGGAACAAGAGGCGGAAGTACAGGCCATTTTGGGGCCAAATATGATAGACGAAGAGGCGATGTGGCGCAATGCAGCGGCCATGGCTCAGGCCGAGATTGACGCGGACCCGAACAATGCCTTTGCCTGGTATAACCTGGGCACCAGCCTGACGGAATTGGGAGAAATGGTGTTGGAGGGGAATGCGGAGTATTACGGCGCGGCGGTACAGGCCTTTGACGAGGCCCGTGAATTAGGGCTGCCGCCGCACATGCTGTGGTATCAACACAAGCCGTATATTGCCTATGACAAAGTGGGCCGTTACCAGGATGTGATTGATCTGGCGAACGCGACGCTGGTAGAGCAAGGCGGGCGGAATGTGGAGGAAACGTACTGGTATAAAGGGCATGCGCTGGCGGCATTGGGCGACCTTTTTGGCGCACAAGAAGCGTATATCAGTGCTTTGGGGGTAAACGAGAATTTTTACCCTGCCCAAATTTCGCTGGATTGGGTAACGTCTGTGATCAATGGGAATTAGTGAGCTTCCTGAAAAAAGCTAACGCGGAAGTGGCCTCACGGCCGTATGAACCATTTCCACCTCTGCCGTCGGTAAGGTGAAAAAGAAGGTGCTGCCCACACCCTGCTCGCTGGTCACGCCCACTGTGCCCCCCAGCCGCTCCACAATGCGCTGCACAATGGAGAGTCCTAGGCCATGCCCCTGCACGGCCGTGTGCTGATCCAACCGGGCAAACTTTTGAAACAACTGCGCTGCTTCTTCAGCCGACAACCCCTTACCATTATCGCGCACCCAAAAACGGAGATACGGCCGTGACCCATTATGGCCCGCCATGGGCACATCTACGCCCACTTCCACATGGGGCGGCTGCCCGCCATATTTCAGGGCATTGCTCAGATAATTCACCCACACCTGTTCCACCCAGGCGGCGTAGCCAACGGCCGTCGGCCAGCGCTCCGGCACGATCAATTCAGCCGCAACTTCACCGGAACTGGTCAGGCGATTCCAGGCATTTTGCACTAGCACGGCCGTGTCCAACGGCTTCATCTCCACCTTTTCCATGCTGCGCACACTGGCCAGCAGCAGCAAGGCATCCACAATCTCCGCCATCTTATGGCCCGTTTTGGCAATGGTCTGTAACGACGTCACGGCCGTATCTGACAGTGTTTCCTTCTCCTTGCGCAGCATCAGGTTGCTGTAGCCCACAACAAGCGAAAGCGGGTTCTTCAAATCATGGGCCACGGTGTGGGCATAAGCATCCAACTCCTTGATCAGCGTGTCTCGCTCTTGCAACGCCTCTTTCCGTTCCGTCATGTCATAGAGCAGGATGATACGCCCGGCCAGTTTACCGTTGCGGTTAATCAACGGCGTAATTTCTAATTCATAAGTACGCAACCCCAGAACAAGTTCCGTTTTCACCTCCCAAATGTCCTGAAATTGCTGAATTTGGGCCGCGTATTCGGGCAAAGCTAACAGGGCATCCTCTCCCACCAATTGATTACGCGAACGATTCAGAATTCCGGCGGCGGCTGGATTTACTTCAACAATACGCCCCTTCAGATCAACCACAATTACACCGCTGCTTACCTGCTTAACGACGAGATCATGGGCCACCGGCACAATGTTAAACAGGCCAAAACGGAGCATCCCAATGGTGAAGAAGAGGCCGCTCAACGTCAGGGCGATGGGTGAAATGTCCAGAGGGGCCAGGGGATTGACGCCGATCAAGAACAGAAAATTGGAGAACAAGGGGATAAGCGAACCTGAAACGAGCATCACCGCCTGCCCCTGATAAAGACGAGGGAAGCGGATAACGGCCGTAATAATCAACAGCGCCCCCATCAAAATCACCAGATAGCCATACACCGCCCACAGCCAAAACCAGGGACCAAACGCCGTGTCAATAAAAACCAGCCCATCATGTTCCACCAGCCAATGAGCATCCCAAAAAAAGCGATGCCAATGGCTGGTGAGCGCCATGAGATAGGTCATCGCCGGCATAAAAGCCAACAAAGCAATGGTATACCGGTTGAGCCATCTCTCATGCTGGCTATAGGAAATAGTAAACAATGACCAGAAAAAGATCAGACCACAAATGCCCAAATAAGGTAGTGTCGTAATGATGTTGAATTTTGTAACCAGGTCGGTGGGGAACGTTTCCAGGGCATTGGCCGCCGCCCAAATACCGGCGCAAACCATGACCATAAACCAGCTACGGCCGTGTTCCGGTTTCATGCGCCAGGTAATAAACGCCAGGACAAAGCAAATAATTGCCGCCAGAATATACAGAACAACCGCCGGGACAAATTGCCATGTCATGTTGGATAGTTTAGCGCAAGCGGGTATCAGGAGGGTACGGTACGTTAGTCAAGGTCATTTCTCACCGCCGCCTAACTGCCAGCCGCCAGTAGTTCCAGCAGACGGGATAATACCAGTTCACGGTCACGGCCGTGCAGCGCCAGCGCCATTTGGGCCATCGTCAACCCATAACGCGCCCCCAAATCATAGCGCCAATCCTGTTTCTCCAACGCCAATACCTGCTCACGCTGCGCCAATTCCTGCAAAGCAGAAGATAATGTAATCTGCGGCGGCAATTCGGCTGCCTCTATCTGCTGTGCCAAAATCTCCATGATCCCGGCTGTCAAAACATGCATTCCAAAAAAACAGAGGTAGTGCCCGGCACGCAGCCCTGGCACAATGAGCTGCTGTTCGGCAACAGTAGGCGTTGGTTTTTCCAGCACCGTTTCCACCCGATACAGCGCCGGACGATTGGGCAACGGCCGTCCACCCACCACCCCAAAATAAGGTAATAGATGTTCTCGCGTGGCCTGCACCGCCGAAACGGTACACGCCTCCCGCTCCGCCACCTGCACCAACTGCTGGGCACAGCCCACCTCGCCCCGGTTAATGTAAATATGGTCACCCACCAGATGCAAAAAAGGCGCACCACCCACAAAATCACGCGCACATAACAGGGCATGTCCATAACCCAACGGTTCCGCCTGCGGAATGAAGTGCAGATGACCGGTGTGGTTGCCGGACACGGCCGTTAATCCTCCTTCATCTCCTGGTCGTACCACCAGCCCAATTTCCTCAATGCCCGCCCGGTGAGCTTCCGCAATCAAAATGCCTAAAACCGACCTTTCCACCCCATCCCGGTCAATCAGCGTTTGTAAGGGCAGTGCCCGCTGCCCCTTGCCCGCCACCGTAATAACCGCCTTCGTAATTTTCATGGTTGCCTCCACTATTTTCCGCAATTTTAACAGGCTGTGGGCAACCTGACAGTCCCTCCGGGCATTCAAAATGAACAGGCCGTGAAAAGTTTGAAGTTGCTCCCCCATCTGCCCCTGATTGTTACCTGCTTAACAAAACGGCCGTGACCAGAGTGCTAACATGCCCGTGCTTCATGCCCAACGCAACCAGGGTCAAACATAAGAGCCAACCCCTATCACCCGTTAACCCGTTAACTTCATTCCCCTCACCCTAGCCCACAATCTATTCGTCTGAGACATACCACACGGTAATGGTATTTTCGGCTTGTCCAGGCTACAAAGGAGGTGATCGCGCTCCGATAAACCAGTTCATTGCGCCTGTTTCAAAAACGAGTTGATTGATGCTGCCTCGTGCAACAATTCACATTTAGGAGATAAAAAATGGCTGCAAAAGCAAAAGACAAAAGAAAGAATGTGCCGCCGGATGAACGGCCGTTGACCCAAATCCAGGCCAATCGTCTGGCTGCCCTCAGCGGCGTCAACGCTAAGGAGTTGGTTGGCCGCACGGTCGCGGAACTGAGCGTATCCCACCGCTTCATCATTGACCCAACGTTCTTCTTCTTCCGCCGCGTCTGTGGGCGAGTCGTCAAAAAGGACCCGGTCACGGGCGAATTGTATCCTGTCCCCTTTGCCACCGTGCATGTAGAAGACACCGACTGTAGCCTGCTCGGTTATTTTCCTGGCGGTTGGGGCTGGAGCTGGTTTTTCCCCTTTTTCTGCCACCGGGAAGTCATTGCTACGGCCGTGACCGACGAATGTGGTCGCTTCTGTGTCTACATCCCCCGCTGGGATATTGACTGGATTTTGCGCTGGCGGCGCGAACGCATCTGCTTCCCCTTCATCTTCGAGCGCCCCACCATCCGCGACATCATAGAAGAACTGCACCCCCCCCCCCCCCCCACCCCGCCACCCCCCCCCCCCCCCCGACCCCCCCCCCCCCCCCCCCCTGAAACCCGCCCGTATACC
>CAYXUZ010000142.1:12114-16934 GCA_964467705.1 uncultured Ardenticatenaceae bacterium
GTCATCCGCGACCCTCGCCCCCAGCCCGATCCGCCCCCCTTCCGCCTGCGTGAAGCCGGCATGTTACCCCACCGTGTCGCCGATCTCGTCGGCCAGGACGCCATGCGCCAACTGGCCTCGCTGCAAATGACGGCCACTCTGGGAGGTGATGCTAAAGCCGCCGACATCATCCTGGATCAGCCCGCCTTCAGCCGCGCCATCCAACCGCCGTTGCCGCAAAAGGTACGCGAACTGGACGAGGTTGGGGATACAAAAGGGTTATCTGCGCACCTGAATCTGGAAGCGAAATATCTGCGCGACTTCCGCGCAAATCGTTTCATTGGTCCCTTCCGGCGCTGTTTTGATGTATTTGTGCCGGAATGGCATCTGGTTTTAGATGTACCGGATATCACCTTCCGTGTGACACAGGATATAGATAGCGACGGCGACGAAGAGGTGATTTACAGCGAAAACTTCTTTGAGGTACGCTGGAACGCCGGTTCAATTCCTGATGTAACGTTGGAAGCCGACCCGATTGCCGTTGCCGGTATTGCCTGCCACACACCAGACATCCCCTGCGAAGACCAACCGGCCATCCTCTTTGCCGGGCTGATGCCGCTGGTTAATCCACCGTTGCCGGCCGATCCCTACCACGACGCGGGCACGGGCTACGGCCGTCGCCCCAATCGTCCTCACCCCTCCGGCAACATCTCCCCCACCATTGGCGATCTGCCCCTGCCGCTGGCGCAATCACCGTACACGCGCGTGTTGCAGTTGTATGGCTGCAACGAGGTGCAGGGCGGCGTCTATTACCGGCTGCGCTACTCCTTCAACGGCGGCGCATCGGTCCCCTTCACCGGGCATACCTGGCCACTGCATCGGGTTGTTGGTGGTGTATTGCAGACGCATTGGCCCACTGCCGACGCCAATGGCTGGTATCCCATCATCCCCGCCGCCGACGGCTGGCACCCCAACCAGTTGTTGCTGAATTGGCCTACCGGCTCCTACCCGGACGGCCGTTACACTGTCACCCTGGAAATAGGCAATGCCGCCAAGTCGGTGATCAACACCTCGGCCGCCATTAGCTTTTTGGTGGACAACAGCAGACCGGTGGCCCAATTTACCGAACTACGCTGGCGCAAAGTTGGCGACCCCTGGAGCGATCCCCTGCCCCTGATGTGCCCCATCATCCATCGGCCGGTCGTCAACGGCAACCCGGTAGACATCGAGTTTGCCATTAGCTATCAGGTCACGGCCGATCACCTGCGCTCGGTGAGTTTGAGTGGCGGCGGTTGTGGCGGCGGCGTCCCTACGCTGGCATCAGCCCTGAGTACAGCCCAACATTGGCACACTTCACCAGGAGACAATGCGGTGAGCAACACGGCCGTGTTCAGCCTGTTGGGCAATCAGCCGCAGGGCGCATACAGCTTCCACCTGCACGCCGCCAGCCGCGCCTTCAATCCCGCCGGCGGAGATGGCGGTTTTGAAGCTGATTGGGATCATCCATACAACCCGGTTTACAACGATGTGCAACCCTTCTTGCCGGTAGCGGTAGTGAATGCGTAATTGAGTAATTGGGTAATTGGGTAATTGATGTAATTACCCAATTACCTTCCCTACACCTCAGGTTGCGCCACACGGGGGTGGGGAATTTCTACCTGAATGAGCAGTCCGCCGGAACGCCGGTTCTGAAAATTCAGACGGCCGCCCAAGAGAGCCACCCGTTCGCTAATGCCTAACAAACCATAATGCCCACTCTGGCCTAAGGTAGACAGGTTGAACCCCTCCGCCAGACCGCCCCCATCGTCAGCGATGGAAACGAGCAACATGCGGGGAGAAGTATGTTTCAGGGTGACGTCTACGGCCGTAGCTCCCGCATGTTTCCACGTATTGTTCAGCCCCTCCTGAATGATGCGAAAAATGGAAAGCTCCAACTCCTCCGGCAAACGGCCGAACGACGCATCCAGATGCAGCATCGCCTTAATACCTGTGCGCTCGCTCCAGCCGCGCAAATATGATTGCAGCGCCGCCCCTACACCCAGACTATCTATGGTCGGTGGCCGCAAATTGCCACAAATCCGGCGCAGTTCTTCCACCAACGCCCGGATGTCCTGGCGCACATCGGCCAGCTCATCGGCCAGTTCCGGGGAGTCATCCTCTGCCCGACCTTCGATTTCCTCTAACTGGTAATTGAGGCTCAATAAATCTTGAATAAGCTGGTCATGCAGTTCCCGCGCCAGATGTTTGCGCTCTTCTTCCCGCTCCGTCAGCAGACGGCGCTGTGCATCTTGCAGGGCCAGGTTGGCGCTGTCCAATGCCTGCACCTGGTCAGCCAACTGCTGCACCAGATGGCGGTTGATGGTGTCCTGCGCCGCCAGGTCGCGCTGCAAGAGCATCTGGTTGTGGCGCAATGTTTCCGCCTGCCGCCGCGCCTGGTAGTAACTATCTAGCGCCCAGATGACCGGCGTGCGCTGTGCCCTGTTTCCGGTGCCCACCAGGGCAGCCACCACTTCTTCGCGGTTGGTCTCGTCTGTGCGCACATCGGCAACTGCTTCGCCTTGTCGCAGCACCAACAAACGATCGGATACGGCAAACAGATGATCGAGGTTTTGGCTGCTAAAGAGCACGGCCGTGCCCCCCTGCTGCCATTCCCGTATTTGCGCCAACAACTTCTCCTGGTAGGGATGGCTGAGGTATTGGCTAGGGTCGTCCACAATGATGAATTGGCACGGCCGGGCCATCACTTGGGCAATCGCCACCAACTGCCGCTGCTCACTGGTCAGGTTCATTACCTTCTCGTGTACCGACGGAATCTGCACATCCAGCTTGGCCAGCAACCGTCTGGCTTCCAAATCCATCCGATTCTCATCCGGCAACCGCAGCCAGCGGCCCAATGAACGCCCCTGCTCATGCCCCAGAAAAATGTTGCTCGTCACATCAAACTGTTCTGCCAGCGCCGGTTGCTGGTAAACAATGCCCATGTTCAGCGATTGCGCCTGAAAAGGCCATTGCATCTTCTGTCCGGCAAACAGCATTTCGCCACTATCCGGCGTCAACAACCCGGACAGAACCTTAATGAGAACAGTCTTGCCCGCACCGCTGCGTCCGGCCAGCCCCACCACTTCCCCTGGCTGAATGGCAAAGGTCACATTTTGCAACGCCGCTAGAGTGCTAAAGGTTTTAGAGAGATTGGCAATCGTCAAGAGGGGCGCATTCATAAGTTCCTAAAAGTTCAACTTTTGGGGAAAAGTTGAACTTTTACCCAATGGCATCGGCAATAATTTGCTGCAAAGTGGCCGCGTCTAAATCTTTTTTGTCCACAAAAGCGGTAGCGCCTGCCTCTAGACCGAGGCGGTGGAATTCCCGATCCGGGTAGGCGCTGATGAGCACAATGCGCGTCACCGGCGACTCGATCCGCAGCCGGCGCGTGCAGCGGATGCCGTCCTCGTCCCCCAACACCACATCCACAAAAGCGATTTGGGGCGTCATGCGGGCCGCCAGATGAATGGCTTCGGCCGTATTGCCCGCTTCGTAAATCATGGTTTGGGGGAAAATTTTGCCAATGATACGGCGCAGTTGGTTGCGGTAACGGCCGTTGTCATCCACTACCAAAATGACAGCCTGCTCAGATGGTGGTGGTTCGATGAACATCGCGGCCGTTTCCGGCAATGTTTGCGCCAGTAGTTCTGGGTGTTCACGTACATGCGTGACCGCTTCCAGGCGGCTTTGCACATCGAGTTGCCGGTAGAGGCGTGTCAGGTGGTTTTCCACCGTCTTCACGCTCAGGTTCAGCCGTTGGGAAATGGCCCGGTTGTCTAGCCCTTCGGCCAACAGGCGTAAGATGTCTTGTTGGCGCGTGGAGAGGGAAGGCACGGCCGTGACCCGTCTGGCATGGAGCAGCTTATCCACCAGCGAACTGGAAATCCACCGTTCCCCGGCCAGCACCCGCAGCACCGCCAGCCGTAAATCGCTCATCGGTTGATCCTTCAGGTGATAGCCATTCACCCCCACACCCAACAACCCCTGCACATAGACATCATCGTCATATGCGCTCACCACCAGAATCCGCAAACGGGGATACCGCGCCCGAATCCGCCGAATGGCGTTGATCGGTTCAAAAGCGGGCATAGTAACATCAATCAATAAACAATCCGGCTGCCATTCTGCCAATGCCGGTTCCAGAGATGAACCATCTCCCACTTCTGCCACAATTTCCAGGTCGGGCATTCCTGCCAACGCATTGCGAATACCGGCCCGCACCAGCGCATGATCGTCTGCCAACAAAATCCGATGTGTCATGGGTGTATTATGCCACTCCCCTGGCCTGACGCCTACCTTTAGGCCGACCAGCGTGCCTTAGGGGAAATCCCCCAATGGTCATAGGGAAATCCCGCACGGCCGTCAAGGGATTCTGTGAAGCAAACGTTTGCATTTGATGGTATTCATAGAGATCGTCACCTAATTTTTTAGGCACTTTATCCAAATTTGGAGGTGATGCCTGCGATTTATGTAAAAGATGAAATTTTTCTCTCATGTTCAGTGTAACTCTATTTTTTATCAGCACGAAACTTATCCACAAGGAGGAAAGAAAATGAAACGTGCAATCTGGTTTACTCTGCTACTGGTATTAACATTGTTTGTATTTGTGGCTTGCAGCGGCACAACAGGGGAAACGGAAGAGCCTACGGCCGTGCCCGAAACAACCGAGGAAACTACAACCGAAACGGTGGAAGAATCCGGTGAGGAACCCGCCGAAGAAACCACAGGCGAGGGCAGCATCGCCGTACTGCTGCCGGACAGCGCCTCCTCCGCGCGTTGGGAAGCCGACGACCGCCGCTTCT
>CAYXUZ010000143.1:0-16714 GCA_964467705.1 uncultured Ardenticatenaceae bacterium
GCGATCAATGTGGCGACAATGGCTGCTAAATCAGTCGTTGGCCGGGCGACCACATTACCAACAAACGGCCGTAACGCCGCCACCAATTCCACCGCCTGCTCAACTCGCCGCGCCGCCACCTGCACCCACCCGCCTGCTTGCGCCAGCGCATACACCACCGCCCGCGCCGAACCACCCGCGCCCAGGACAAGACAGTCACGGCCGTTGACTTCCACCCCCCGTTCGCTCAAATCGGCCAGGAAACCGGCCCAGTCGGTGTTGTAACCCTTCATTCGTGATTCGTAATCCGTAATCGGTAATCCGTGATGCGTGATGCGTGATGCGTGATGCGTGATCGGTTCATGGGTTACGGAAAACGGATTACGGGTTACAACAATGGTATTGACCGCGCCGATAGCCTTCGCAGCATCTTCAAGTTCATCAAGCAGGGACATGACCGCCTGTTTGTGGGGGACGGTGACGTTGACGCCGCGGAAACCGAGAGCGGGCAGGGCGGGCACGGCCGTACTCACTTCGTCAGGATGCACCGGCAGGGGCACGTACACGTAATCCAGCCCCCGGTCGGCCAGCGCCGCATTGTGCATGGCCGGGCTGAAACTGTGCGCCACCGGCCAGCCGATGATGCCGAGGAGTTGGGTGGAGCCGGTAATCGGTAATCCGTAATCCGTAGTCCGTAATCCGTGATCCGTAGTCATTCGGTGGGTAGACATTCGATTTCTCAAGCAACCTTTGGTTGCCGAAATCGGATGTCTCGGCTATGGGCTGTCGAAGTAGGGGATGGGCAGTTCGCCGCGCATGAGTTTGAAGATGAGGGGGATGCGCCCGGCGTGGCCGGGGGAAAGTGGCGGCAGGTCATCCTCAGCAAAAAAGCCAACGTCGGTGGCTTCGGCGGTAGTTTGCGGTGTCCCCTCTATAATTTCGCCCAGAAACAGATGGTGCAGCAGTTGAACTTTGATGCGGCTGCCCCACAAACGGGAGTCAAACAGGCCCAGAAATTGGGTAACTTGGCCACGCACCTGCACTTCTTCCCACAGTTCGCGCACGGCCGTTTCTGCTGGCGTCTCTCCCATCTCCACCGCCCCGCCCGGCACCGCCCATAAACCATTATCGTGCCGCTTGATGAGCAGCAGTTTGCCCTCTTGAAAAGCTGCAAATTCGGCCCCGGAGAGCGGCGTCAGATGGTAGAGCAAATTTTCAAAATAGGGCAGAATCTCCTGCGGATCACGCTGTTCTACCACACCGATGAGTCGGGCGCTGAGGGCCAGCAATTTTGCGTACCGCCCCTGATCATACGGGTCTTTGGTGAAGTAGCGCCCTTCATTGGCAATGCCACGCATTTCATCCGCAATTTGATACAATGCTTCTGTCGAATTCACCCTCTGCGCCTCCGCGTCTCTGCGTTAAGATCATCCCACCCATGCCATATTTGCGCCCAATGTCTGCATCGTCTCCACAAAGCCGGGGAAACTGTCGGCCACGCAGGCGGCGTCATGCACCAGCGTATCGCCCGTGGCTACCAGCCCGGCGACGGCCAGGGACATGCCCAGGCGGTGGTCATCGTGGCTGTCTACTGCCGCGCCACACGGCCGTACCGGGCCATGCACCGTAAATCCGTCCGGGTACTCGGTCAGTTGAATGCCCAATTTGCGCAGTTCCCCGGCCAATACACCGATACGGTCAACCTCTTTTACACGCAGTTCAGCGGCGTCGCGCACCGTGCTGCTGCCTGCGGCTTGAGAAGCGGCCACTGCCCAGATAGGCAGTTCGTCAATACCACGCACCACGCTCTCGCCATGTACGGCCGTGCTGTGCAGCTCATCAAAACGCACCGTCAGGTCGGCCGCCGGTTCACCGCCGGTGATGCGCTCATTGCTCAGCGTAAAGTTGGCCCCCATCGCCCGCAGCCACTCCAAAATGCCGGTGCGCGTCTCGTTTAGCCCCACATTCTCAATCGTTACCTCCGAGTGAGGCACAATCGCCGCCGCCACCAGCGGAAACGCCGCCGACGAAGTATCACTGGGCACCGTCAAATCCAGTGGTTGCAGTGAGCGGTGAGCAGTAAGCAGTGATTGCATGGTGATCCAGTTATCATTCGTGTCAATGCTGGCGCCCATCGCCGCCAGCATCCGCTCCGTGTGGTCGCGGGCGGGGCCGGGCTGGTACACGGCCGTCTCCCCCACCGCATACAAACCGGCCAACAGAACCGCACTTTTCACCTGGGCACTGGCCACGGGCATTTCATATTGGATGCCGCGTAGGGTGGCGGGCGTAATGTGCAGGGGGGCACGGCCGTTGGTCGTTTCAATGTGCGCCCCCATCAGCCGCAGCGGTTCGGCAATGCGGCGCATCGGCCGTTTGCGTAGCTGCTCGCTGCCATCCAGCGTCACCGCGAACCGCTGCCCGGCCAACAGCCCGGCCAGCAGGCGGATACCTGTACCGGCATTGCGCAAATCCAGCGGGCCGTCCGACGGCCGTAGCCCATGCAGCCCGCGCCCCTCAATCTGCAAATCCCAGGCCGTCGGCGACTTCTTGTCAATTTCAATCTGCACACCCAACGCCCGCACTGCGCCCAACGTCGCCAGCGTATCCCCGGCCGGCAGCCAGCGCCGCACTACGCTGACACCCTCGGCAATCGCCGCCAGCATCACCGCCCGATGGCTGATGGATTTGTCGCCAGGCACGGTAATTGTGCCCCGCAAGGGGGTGGTTTGGGGGTGAATCAGTAGTTTGGTAGACATGTTTACTCCGGTACAGCTTGCCCTGAGTGCGTCGAAGGGGCCGTGGGAGGGGACGTTCGTATCCGTAATCCGTGAACCGTAATCGGATTACGGATTACGGTTCACGGATTTACCGCTTTAGCCGCTTCATCTGGCGCACCACTTTTTGCGTCTTTTTATCCTCGCGGTCAGGGTCCAGGCGGGCAACGGGTGGCCGTTTTTGTACTTCGGCCTGGGCCAGGGCGTGGTGGATGAGCAGGATATTTTTCTCCCGCATGAACTGTTCATGGGTAGCGTCAGGATGCTGTTGCTGGTAAGCAGCTTCGGCTGCCAGCATTTTTTCTTTCACATCCTGTATTTCGGCGGCGGGCAAGTAGGCGGCGTTGGTGCTGAACTCTAATTGGTCAAGCACCGGCACAAGCCGTGTCAGGATAACCTCGCCAATTTCCACAATGCCCCGTCCGCCGGGATCATAGACGGTAAACTCTTCATCGGTGAGGTAATCGCGCAGGAAAAGAGTCTGACCTTCGTAAGCAGTCAGTTCATATGCGCCGGCCGAGGGCGCGTGCCGCCACTCATCCAACGCTGCCTGCTGATGGCTGGACAGATCTTCCCGCCGCTCGTCGTAATACAGATTGATGAGGCGGCTACCATCCGCCAGGGTATAATCAAAGACGAACCAGTCAAAAAAACGGAGCGCCTCTGGCTGGCTCATCTCTTCAGCGTTGTCAAAGGTATAAAACTCATTCCAATAGAGGGGTAAGGCTTTGGCAAAATCCTCATTGAACCGCTCGTCGCGGGCAAACTTGAGCAGGTCACGGCGAATGTAACGCACTGCTTCCTGGCGGGCGCGTCGTTCGCTTTCTTTGGCCTGGTCTTCTTTCAGGTGGCATTGTTTATACTTCTTGCCGCTACCACAATAGCAGGGGTCGTTTCGTCCGGGTGTGTCCATGGGGTCTCCTCTTTGTTACAAAAGTAAGCAGTGAGCGGTGAGCGGTAAGCAGTAAATAGTGGCCTGGCTGCTCACCGCTTACTGCTCACTGTTCACTTCAAGACTTGCCAGAATGGGCAACAATTCGCTCAATTGCCCAATTGTGTAATCTGGCTGTGAGCCGTTTAATTCGTAATTACGGTGAGACGGCCGTATCAGGACGCTGATGAGGCCGGCATCATTGGCCCCGGCGATGTCATTTTCGGGGCGGTCACCGACGAAGATCGCCTGCCCTGGTTCTGCTGCTAATAGCTGCAAAATGCGCTCGTAGATGGCCGGGTGGGGCTTCATGTAGCCGGTGTCGCCAGAGGTAATGCGGGCGTCCAGATAAGGCAGTAAGCCGTAGGTTTCCAGTTCCACGTCACGCATCCACATGGGCTGCATGGCGTTGGTGACGAGGCCCAGTTTGTACCCCTGCTGGCGTAGAGTTTGCAGGGTGGGGATGGCGTCGGGGTACGGCCGTACCCCTGGCACCGGTTGCCAGTTATAGATGCGCAGCAATTCATCCATGTCAACCTGTGCCATATCTAGCCCACACTCATGCAATGTCTGAGCCATCACCCCGGCCAGAGAAACGCCGGCCCAAGTTAGTTTAGCCTGCGTCCACAGTGTCACCAAAACCCGCCCAAAACAGTCCAGAAAATCCTCTTCGGCAGGTACGGGTTGGGTTTGTGCAGCCAGGTAAAGATATACCTGCTTCAAATGGCGATGGCCGATGGCTGCACCATGAATTTCCTGCCCAGACCAATCAATCAGGGTGTCATCCAGGTCAAAGATCACGGCCGTAATCCGTTTCTGCCCAGGTTTTGCCTTGCGCAAACCATCTTTCTTGCTGTCGTCTCTATATTCCATCGCGTCGTTACATTGGGTTTTGAACCAAGCGCGGCATTATAGCACTTTGTCCGATAAAAGAGGAAGAGCCTCAGGGGAGGGGATCCTGAGGCTCTTATAAAAGGAGAAAAAGTTGTGTGTCCTTGCGTGATGTTTAGTATACCCATGCTCGCCCGTTTGTGAATGGGACTTTATAACTAATTGTTGTGGGCAGGTGATTGAGTAAATGAGTAATTACCCATTTACCCAATTACCACTATAATCCCCCGATTGTGTCCCGAATTTGGCATCCTTCCTACCAGACGCGGCTGCGCCTGCTGCTGCTGCCTTACCAGATTGCCATTCTGGTGTTAGTCATCATACCCGCTCTGCTGGCTTTTTCGCTGGCCTTTTTTCATTACGATGCCCTCAGCCCACCCCAATTTGCCGGGTTACTCAATTTCCGGTTGATATTTACCGATGAGTTGTTCTTGCTCAGTGTGCAACATTCACTGGCGTTGGTTGTGGTGGCGGTGCCGCTGCGTGTGGCCGGGGCATTTTTGTTGGCGCGCTGGTTGCAGCATGACGGCCGTCTTGTGCAATGGGTACGTGGCGCCGTCTACTTACCGGCGGTGATCCCCAGCGCGGCTTACGCCCTGATCTGGCTGTGGGTGCTAAATCCGCTTTATGGCCCGCTCAATTTGCTCTTACAAAGTGTGGGGCTGGCCCCGCCTGCCTGGCTGGCCGATGGCACATGGGCTAAACCGGGGCTGGTATTGGCCTTGCTGTGGCAAATTGGCGAAGGATTCCTGGTCAGCCTGGCTGCACTGTATGACGTGCCGCCAGAGTTAGAAGAAGCGGCAAGGGTAGATGGCGCAGGCAGCACGGCCGTCCTGCGACACATTATCCTACCCCTCATCGCCCCCATTTTGCTGCTGCTCACCTTGCGGGATGTGGCATTGATACTGCAACAGTCCTTTACGGCCGTTTACCTGATGACCCAGGGTGGCCCCTATTACGCTACCTACACGCTGCCCCAGTTTATTTATGAACAAGGTTTTGATCTGTTCTCCTTTGGCACGGCCGCGGCCGCCTTGTGGGTGTTGTATGCGCTCGCGGGGGGGCTGGTGGTCGTGTTGCTGATCGTAGCCCGGCAGTGGCAGGTGGGGGCAACGGAGGATTATTTCTTATGAGCCGGACCTGGGGGCGCACGGCCGTGACCCTGTTCATCGCCCTCCTGTTTGTGCTGCCGGTGTTGTGGGTAGTCAGCGCGGCCCTGCATCCATTGGGACGGCCGTTGCCCACCGGGTTACAACTCTGGCCCGATGACCTGACATTGGCGAACTTCGGCCGCATCTGGACAAGCCTGCCCATGGCCCGGTATACACTCAATTCACTGCTGGTGGTGAGTACGGCCGTGCCCCTGGCACTGCTCACCGGTTCCTGGGCCGGGCTGGGCATGGCCCGGCTGCCCCAGGCCAGCCAGCGGCGCTGGCTGCTCATCACCCTGGTTGTCCTCATGGTGCCGGAAATGAGCCTCTGGTCTACCCGTTTTCTGGTGTACAAATGGTTGGGATGGCTGGATAGCTACTGGGCGCTTATCGCTACCGCCTGGATGGGCGGCGGCCCCTTTTTTGTCCTCATGTTTTACCGGGCGTTTCGCCGGATTCCCGCCTCGGTGTATGATGCCGCCCGGCTGGATGGGGCGGGGGTGCTGCAATTGTGGTGGCTGGTGGCGCTGCCGATGGTACGGTCAACGGCGACGGCCGTAGCCCTGCTTACCTTTTTCCTTTATTGGGGGGACTTCATCAATCCTCTGCTTTATCTGAGCCGTCAACGGCTGTTCACACTGTCCGTCGCCCTGCAATTGCTCCAGGCCATGCCCCGCGCCGACTGGCCCCTGCTCATGGCCGGAACTGTTTGGGCCTTGTTCATTCCCGTGTTACTCTTTGGCATTGCTCTGTTCTATTCTAGGCGGCAACAGAGTTTGTAATCGTTCGCAAAAAAGGAAAACATATGCGAAGGAAGTTTTATCTCATCTTTGCTCTCCTACTGCTAATGGCCTGCGGCCGCCAGGAGCCAGAAATGATCACATTTATGACCTTCGGAGACCCGGCCGAACAGGCTGCCTACCGGTCTCTCGTGGATGCTTTTATGGAAAAGTATCCCGATATTGAGGTTGAAGTGACCCATATCCCCTCGCAGGGTGATTATCGCACCCGGCTGGCGACCGATTACGCAGCCGGGACCCCGCCCGATGTCTCTTTAATGAATTACCGCCACATTGCCGGTTTTGTTGCCAGAGGTTTGCTCACCCCTCTCACAGAATATCTAAACGAAAGCGAACTCATTCAACAGGCCGATTTTTACCCGGTAGCGTTGGAAGCGTTTAACTGGCGGGGGGATCTCATGTGCCTACCGCAGAACATTTCCTCGCTGGTAGTGTATTACAACCAGGACTTGTTCGACGCGGCGGGACTGCCCTATCCCGTAGATGATTGGACGTGGGATGATTTTCTGGCAACGGCCGTAGCCCTCACCAAAGACACTGATGGCAACGGCCAGATTGACCAATACGGGCTGGGCATCGCCCCCATACTCTTCCGCGTCGCCCCCTTTGTCTGGCAAAATGGTGGCGTTATCGTAGATGATGAAGTCAACCCGACCGCTCTCCTTTTGGACGTTTACCCAGCCTCAGAGGCGTTGGCCTGGTTTACTGCCCTGCAAACAGAACATCACGTCGTCCCTGATCGTATCGCGGAAGAAGCTCAAGACAGTGAAAGCCGTTTTGTGGCGGGTACAACGGCTATGTTTTTAGACAGCCGCCGCGGGACGCCCAGTTACCGCGAGATAGAAAGTTTCACCTGGGATGTGGCCCCTCTGCCACGCGGTAAACAGGAAGCGGGGGTATTACATAGCGACGGTTACTGCCTGTCATCGGCAGCAGAGAACAAAGACGCAGCCTGGCAGTTCATTGAGTTTGCCAATTCACCAGAGGGGCAGACGATAGTAGCACAATCCGGCCGCACAGTGCCCTCGTTGATGGCAGTGGCCGAATCACCCGCCTTCTTAGACCCCACCAAACCACCCGCTCGCAGCCGGGTATGGCTGGACACGGCCGATACCCTGCGCCAGGTCCCGCTCATCAGCACCTGGATGGAAATTGAAAACACTGCCAGTGAAGAGATTGAACGCGCTTTTTATGGCGACATTTCTCCTCAGGACGCCGGCGAAAGTGCCCGGCTGCGCACGGAAGAATACTTTTTATTAGGTGAAACGGCAGGAATATCAAGATGATGAGGTGATGACGTCATGACATGATGGGCAGTTACATATTTTGTAGCGAATTTTGAGGTTTAATACGTACAAAACCGATACGGCCTGCGTATTCTAGATTGAAACGCTTTATAAACCTGATTAAAGGAGTTACAAAATGTTTAAGAAAATTTCTGCTCTAGTTGTTGTGTCCTTGATGTTGCTGCTGGCAACCAGCAGCCTGACGGCCGCTTCCGGCAACACCATTTATAATATTGCCAAAGAAAATGGTAATTTCACCCAGTTGGTAGGCGCTGTAGAAGCGGCCGGGCTGAAGGGAACGTTGGAAAGCGATGGCCCCTTTACTGTCTTCGCCCCCACCGATGAGGCCTTTGCCGCCTTGGCTGCCAGTGGTATCAACCCGGAGGCCGCCCTGCAAAACATCTTGCTCTACCACGTAGTGCCGGGCAACCTCAAAGCCGCTGATGTGCTGGCTGAGGGTGAACTGACCACCGCTTTTGATGGTAAATCGTTCACGGTAGCGGTGGAAGGTGGCAATGCTGTGATTACTACACCGGATGGTGTGACGGCTACTATCATTATGACGGACATTGAAGCATCCAATGGGATTATCCATGTGATTGATGCCGTCATCCCACCGCCGGTGAATGCACTCGACCTTTCCCCCTTGGGCGATCCTGACCTGACCATCGCCGAAATTGCGGTTGCCAATGGCAATTTTGATACGCTGGTTGCCGCCCTGGATGCGGCTGGGCTGGTGAGCGTTTTTGCCAGCCCCGGCGATTATACGGTATTTGCTCCTACTGATGATGCTTTTGCGGCTCTGGGAGAAGAGACCATCAATGCTTTGCTGGCCGATCCCACAGGGGAGTTAACCAAGATTTTGACATACCACGTAGTGGGCGATTCGCTAAGCATTAACCAGGTGGCGAATAGCAAATATATTGCCACTTTGAATGGCGCGCCGCTGCCGGTGAGTTTCGATGGCGGTCAAGTTACCGTAGATGGCGCTACTGTTGTGCTGTATAACATCAGGGCTTCAAATGGCGTGATCCATGTCATTGATTCGGTTACAGTGCCATAATCCTGACTGCTACTACAGAAAAACGGCGGCGCTTTGTGAGCGCCGCCGTTTTTTATTTGAGGAGTTTTTGCACCATGTCTGCCAGTTGGGACAGTGGTAAGGGATCTTTGGCGAGCAGTTGTTCCAGTGTCACGGCCGTGTCCCGCTGTCCCAGACGATATAATGCCCCAACTAAACCGGCTGCGATAGCCAACAGATCAGGTACATTTTTTAGTTGAAAAGCCCGCTGCAAAGCATCGGCAAAGTTGGTACAGGCTGTTTCATACGCCCCTTGCTGCAATGCCAGCCGTCCCAAACTGGCCAAGGTAGAAATCATGCCGCGCTGGTTGCCAATTTCCCGATATAAATATAGGCTGCGCTCGTAAAGGGTGCGGGCGTCGCTTAATTCATCCTGGGCAACGGCCGTGCGCGCCAACATCTCCAGACACATGCCAATCCCCCGCAAATCGCCCATCTCTTCCCGAATTTCCAGAATAATGTGGTTGAGCCGCCGGGCTTCGTCATACTCCTGACGGGCAAAAGCGACTTGCGCCAGGTTGGAGAGAGAATAAGCCCGGCTCCAGGGATTGCCCAACCGGGTTACAATCTCCAAACTTTGCTGACTGTATGCCTGCGCGGTAGTGAAATCGCCTGCTCGATAGGCGATTTGTGCCAGGATATTCAGGGCAATGCCCATGCCTATTTGATAGTTTGTCATTTCGCTGAGAGCCAGTGCTTCCCGGCAAGATGCTTCTGCTTGCAGGTCGTCGCCTAAATGGTAATAAACCGCCCCCTGGTAATTGAGGCAAAAAACAAGGTCGGTGGGCCGGTCTAACGGCCGTATCACCTCTACACTTTGCTGTAACAACCGCTGCGCCTCGGCATAACGACCTACATGAAATATAAACCACCCCTGCCGCGCCAACAGCCGCCCCCATAATAGTTGTCTTTCTTCACTATCTGGTTGAACCAATTCCACAACAGCTACAGCGCGTTGTAAAACGTCTTGTCCCTCCTGGAAACGGCTACGCATGTCATAATAATCAAACAAACTCATCAATCCCTGGTTGATGGCATTTATATCTTGCTGCACCAAAGACCATCGCCAGGCGGCACGTACATTTTCAATTTCTTCACCAATCTCCTCCAATGCCAACCGCTGTTCTTCATGTTGCAGTCGGCTTTCAGCCTGCTGCAAAAAACCAATAAAATACTCCTGATGACGGCCGTAAGTCGCCATCCCCTCCACCGGATTCTGCTGCAAATGCTCAGAGGCATACAAACGTAGCACCTCCAATATCTCAAAGCGCGGTTTGCCCATCACTCCTGTGACGCGCCGCACAAAAGAATGATCTATTAACTGCATCAATACCACCAAAGAAATTCCGGCCACCTGTTCTGCCGCTTCCCTTGTAAACCCATTTCTGAACACAGAAAGCTGCCGCATAGCCCGTTGCTCTTCTGCCGTCAGCATGTTCCAGGAATAAGTGAAAACAGCCCATAAACTGCGGTGACGCTCTGGCACATCACGCATGGTAGCACTCAAAAAGCGCAAATTTTGCTCCAACTCCTGCACAATATCCTGGCAGGAAAGGACACGCACCCAGCTGGCTGCCAGTTCAATTCCCAATGGCAAACCATTCACCAACTGACAGATACGGATGACGGCCGTTTCCTCTTCTGGCAACAATACAAAACCCGTGTCCACCGCCCGCGCTGTCTGCAAGAACAACTGCACCGCCCCATATCCCTGCCACGACAACGTGTCCGCCATATCAGTTGGAAATGGCAACCCCTCTAACAAATACACCTGTTCCCCACGTATATTCAGACGACTCCGTGATGTTGCCAGCATCTTCAGCCGGGGCGCAGTCGCCAACAGCGAAGTGATATAACTTGCCGCTGCCGCCAGGTGTTCAAAATTATCCATCACCAATAAAATCTCTTTTTCCCGCAAATAATTCTGGATACGAGAAGTAGGCGCTTCCGGATCTCGCAACGTCAGTTGCAACGCATCAGCAATAGCCGCCGCTATCGGGTTAAAGTTAGTTACGGCCGTCAAACTCCTATTCACTTCAACAGAAGCCAGACGCACCAAATAAATACCATCGGCAAAAGGAGAAGAGGTGTCATACTGAGGTAACAATCTTTGCACAGCTTGCAATGCCAAACGGGTCTTGCCCACCCCACCAGGGCCAACAATCGTCATTAACCGACAATCAGGATCCAATAATCGGTCAACAATTTCGGCCAGATCCGCCTCCCTCCCAACAAACCGGGTCAACTGCGCCGGCAAATTATGAGCTGCCGTTTTGTTGGTCACTGCATCTCCAGCATGCAGCATGTTATGCGTCAGTATCAAATCGCCACGCAAAATACTCTCATATAGCCATTTTGTCTCTACTTCTGGCTCAACCTTCAAATTTTCCCTTAATAGCCGCCGACAAGTTTCATATTGCGCCAAGGCCGCACTGCGCTGCCCACTCCAGACCAATAAATGCATAAGTTGCCGGTGCGTTTCCTCACGCCAGGGCTCCAACCCCAGCAGACGTGATGCATACTTGATTCCCAGTGCCGTGTTTCCCTGTTGCGTTAAATACTCGGTCAACATATGTAACGATTGCACCGCCAATTGGTGCAATTGTCCTCTTTCTTCCAACAACCATGCTTCAAAATCGGGCGCCTGTGAAACTTGAAAACCCTCCAAGAACTCCCCTCTGTACAAATCAATAGCATCCCGCAGCAAAATCATTGAAGCCGGGGACAACTGTTTGCTTTTCATATCTCCTAATTCTTTCAATACTGCTGCAAACCTTACCACGTCAATATCGTAGTTAGCTGCCGTGTTTAGCTCAATCATTTGCCGGGAAATGATTAAATAATCACCCACAATGGGTCGTAAATTGAATAACACATCCCGCAGATTCTTACGTGCTTTTTCTTCGCTGCTTTCTCCCCACAACAGACTTGCCAACTTCTCTCGTGTATAAGATTTGCCAGTAGTTGCCAGATAGAAAAGCAGAGCAACCGCTTTATTAGAGACAAAGCCTGTAACCGGTTCTTCGCCAATAAATACCAAAGGTGAGCCTAACAATTGCAGGCGCAGCTTCCTGATTGTGGCAATTGCTGAATCCTGTGACATTGATCTTTCTTTTGCCCTCCTGTCTCGACGATCTCTCGACGATTGACCCCTAAAATACTCTTATCGTCGAGTATACATAGTTTGCACACAATTGCGAAGAGTAGGGAAGAAGCGAAGAATGCAGGAAGTGGGGCACATGCCCACCATCGTATTGTTAGTTCAGAGCAGTTTGGAACCTTCCAGTTGTCAATTGTTTATTGACCAGGAGCTAGAAGTTCGCCACAGCGGGAGCTGCCAAATCATCCTTAACCTGCAAGAGAGAGCTGTCCTTAGCACGACCAGTTTGCCTATGTGGCAAACCATTGCCAATTATGGTTCCAGTCTGCTTCGTATGTGCCGCCTGTGCCAAACGGGTCTGGCAGGTCATAACCCATTTTGTTGCTGACCTGCCAGACCTCCAGGGATTCCCTTGTTTCACACGTTGAAGGTATAAAAAACAGCCGATTTCTTGGAGAAATCGGCTGTTTTGCATTCAAGGTAACCAGATATTGAAAAAAAGAGGTGCTCCCCCTGCCCTGCATAAACAGGGGGAGCGGTGCAGAGGGGATGTTGTAGTGATTTGCAACGAAGTTACAAACCACCGAACAAAAAAAGGAGCGCTTTCCAACTACCCGAAGGTAGGTAGTTAGTGATTGGTAATCCGTAAACCGTAATCCGTGAACCGTTTGCCGATTACGAATTACCGATTACGGTTCACGAGTCTATCGCCGACGCAAAAAGGCCGGGATTTCCAGATTGTTAGGCGCAAAACGTGGCTGAACCGGTTCCGGTTCTGGTTCACGCACAGGCGGGGCTGCGGGTACGGCCACGGGTTGCGGTTGTGGTTGCTGCTGCGGCCGTGATTGGCTGACGGGTGCGGTGGATGCACGGCCGTACCCCTGTTGTAGCATCTGGCGGCGAGACATCGTGCGCTCAAAGCCGGTAGCAATCACCGTCACACGCATTTCATCACCCATCGTCTCATCAATCACCGCACCAAAAATCATATTTGCATCCGGGTGCGCCGTTTCCCGAATAATCGCCGCCGCCTGGTTCACATCATACAAACTCAGGCTGGGGCCGCCGGTCACGTTAAAGAGAATGCCCTGCGCGCCGTCAATCGTCACGTCCAGCAAACGGGAGCTAATCGCCTGTTCGGCGGCAATGCGGGCGCGTTCTTCGCCTTCACCGTGCCCAATGGCCATCAAAGCCGCGCCGCCCTGAGACATAATCGCCTTTACGTCAGCGAAGTCCAGGTTAATCAGGCCGGGCACAGTAATCAGTTCGCTGATCCCTTGAATACCCTGGCGCAGCACATCGTCGGCCATGTTAAAGGAGTCAGCCAACGACATACGCCGGTCAGTCAGTTCCAGCAGACGGTCATTGGGGATGACAATGAGCGTATCCACCTGCTCTTTTAGCTTTTCAATGCCATGTTCAGCGGAGGTGGAACGTTTGCTGCCTTCAAAGAGAAACGGCCGTGTCACCACCCCAATCGTCAATGCACCCTGTTCACGGGCTATGCGGGCTACCACTGCGGCCGCGCCGGTACCTGTACCGCCACCCATGCCGGCCGTAATAAACACCATATCCGAGCCTTTCAGCACTTCATACAGATCATCCACCGATTCTTCGGCTGCTTTTTCACCAACTTCGGGGTGTCCACCCGCGCCTAGACCGCGCGTTAATTTTTCGCCAATACGCACCCGTTTGGGGGCGTTAGCCAGCAAAAGAGCCTGGTTGTCTGTGTTGATAGCGATAAAATCAACGCCATTGATCCCTTCTTTGATCATCCGGTTGACCGCGTTACAACCGCCGCCACCAACACCAATGACGCGAATGCAGGCCACGTTTTCTAGTTCTGGTGTTCTTTGCATGGGTAAACCCTCTTCTGCACGTTGGTGAGAGTAAAGTAGAGAAGTGGGCCTGGGCCTTGTAAGGCCGCCTCTTCCCGGTTACGACCGGCCCACTTCTCAGCTAGTTATCTTCACCGATTACAATAATGTTGCTTTATTACCCGGACGGGGATCATACCGACTGGCATATTGCTCTAAGGTTGCCTTTTCTACCAGCCATTTGTTCCCAAATTTGATAGCGGGGAGTTTGCCTTGCCGGATCAGACGCCTGACGGATTCCGGGTGTACATTGAGACGTTTGGCCACTTCGGGGACGCCTGCATAACTTTCCAGCAAATCTTCCTTACTCATTGCATCTCATGGCTTTGGGAAGCATCAACACCGATGCGGGATAATACAACAAATCTATTTGTTGTAAAAATACAACAAAACCCGCAGGCTGTCAAGAGTTTTGTTGTAATAAGTCAACAACTGTGGATAACTGCTCCCCAACGGCCGTCCCCACAGCCTTCACCCGCCCCCATCGCACTAACCGATCCACAGCCGCTTGCACGGCCGTCTCCATCCCCTCGCTCACCTGCCGAAAACCAAACAACCGCCCCACCGCCAATGGGATTTCCTCTCTATCCACGCATACCGCATCCCCAATCACCAGCAGCACCGCTTCCTCCACCTCTTCCGGCGCAATCAGTTCAAACTTGCGCGATGGAGTTGGCAAATGCGCCCGATTCCGCACCAACGGCCGTGTCATCATCACCGACCACAAAAAATCACCGCGCCGCCGGATACGGCCGTTCACTGTCAACGCCTCCACCATCTGCCCGGCAATCTCTTCATTCGCCGTCACCACCTTATACCCCGCCGCCAGCCACAGCCGCCGCATCGCCTCCATGATATGAATGGGTGATTCGGCCGTGACCACCATCTCCAACTGGCGCAACACCTCCTCCCGAAACGAGGCATATTCCCGGTAACGCCGATGAAAAGAGGCTTTGCTGGCGGGCAGGCTGATGGCGGCAATCTGATAATCGGGAATGGGGCGAGGACCAACGGCCGTGTCCTCCCCATCATACCGTAACAAGGGTACGGGGGGGGTAAGGGTTACGGCCGTGTCCACACCCCCATCTTCAACCATCGCCAGCAGCCGCGCCCGCTCTCCTACTGCGTCATGCCACCAGGCATGGCTCCACACCCGCCCCACACGCCAGCCCAAATGCGCCAGCACCTCCGCCTGAATCCGATCCCGGTCCCGCGCCGAACGCGCCAGATGGTAATTATCCCCATCACATTCCAGCCCCAGCCGGTAATAACCCGGCCGCGCCTCATCCCGCAGCGCCAGGTCAACCCGCACCGGCCCGTCCCCCACCCGCTGCGCCACGCCATACCCCTGCGCCTGCAACACGGCCGTCACCACCTCTTCAAACGGCGCTGCCTGCGCAGCCTGATCCGGGGCCAGCACGGGCAATTGTCCCGTCTGTGCATACTGTAAATAGTGCTTCAAAATGGCGATGCTGCGCGCTTCCACCCGATCCGCGTCCAGGTCGTCCGGTGCAAAGTTGGTGAAAATCTCGCACCGCTGCCGGGCGCGGCTGATGAGCACATTCAGCCGCCGTTCCCCGCCGGGCAGGTTCAATGGGCCAAAGTTGAGCGAGAGAGAGCCATCGGCGGCACGGCCGTAACCCATGCTAATCAAAATCACATCCCGCTCATCCCCCTGCACATTCTCCAAATTCTTCACAAAAAACGGTTCGGGGCGGTCGGCCGCAAAAAACGGCTCCAACGACGGGTCGGCCCGGCGCAACTGCTCCACCGCATCCCGCACCGCTTCGCTCTGGCTGGCGCTAAAGGCCACCACCCCCAGGCTCAACGGGGTGTCGGCGGCCAACTGTGCCCGTGCCTGAGCCATCACCGCCTCTGCCACCAACTGCGCCTCGGCCGGATTGGTGCGGCTGCGCCCCCGCTCATACACCGTCTGCGGATGCACATGCAGCCGCAGCCCCACCTCCTGCCGCCCCGCGTCCGGGCTGGGGAAAATGACCAATTGCCGCTCATAAAATGCCCGGTTGGAAATGGCGATCAGCGATTCATGGCGACTGCGATAATGCCAACGTAACAGGCGCTGGGGGGCGTTTTGGGCGCAAAATAAATCGAGAATACTTTCGGGAGATTGAGAGATTGGGAGACTAAGAGACTGCTCAATCTCCCAGTCTCCCAATCTCTCCGTCTCCTCTCCCACCACCCGTTCAAAAAACGATGTTGGCGGCAACTGGCGGCTATCGCCGACGATGACCACCTGCCGCCCACGCAAGACCGCGCCAAAGGCATCCACCGGGCGCACCTGGCTGGCTTCGTCAAATATCACCAGATCAAAACTCACGCTATCTGGCGGCAAGAAGGTGGCGATGGAGAGTGGACTCATCATAAAGAGCGGTTTGATGCGCTGCACGGCCGTGCCCGCCTCTTGCATCAACAGCCGAATCGCTTTATGCGCCCGCTGTTTGCCCATTTCTGCTTGCAGCCGCCCCATCTGCCCAACGGCCGTATAGCGGGGCAGTCGTTGCCAGTGAGCGTCGGCTAAGCGGAGGCGGTTGGCGGCCAGAAATTCCCGGTCTAGCTCCTGAAAGCGGCGCACGGCTTCATCTTGCGCGGTGCTTTTCGCCTCATGCAACTGGGGATGGGTGGCGGCTGCTTTTTCAATCAGGCTGGTGAACCAGGCCAGCTTGAACAGGTTGGTCAGGTGGGCCGGGCCGGCGGGCCAGCCGTAGGCCACCTCAGCCACATCGGGCAAACCAGCAGTGCGCAATTCGTTGGCCGCCCGGTTGTACGCGGCCATCTCCGGCAGGCGGTCGGCGGCGGCATTGATTTGCACCAGGATGTGCT
>CAYXUZ010000144.1:0-1461 GCA_964467705.1 uncultured Ardenticatenaceae bacterium
CTTTTCCGCCGTCCGTCGCCGGTTGGCGGCTGTCATGGCATTGCGGGCTTTGTTGAGCTGCCAAACGGCCGTTGGTAATTCTCGTTTCAACTGCTCATAAATAGCCACTGCTTCGGCATCATTTTCGATCTGGGCTTCTTTATAATACTGTTCCACCTCATTTACCAGCTCGCGTGTTTTTTCCAGACGCCAATCTAACACCGCTAACATCAGTTGGTCAGCCAGACGCTCCATTTCGACATCGGGCGTGGGGGGTAGCGAGAGGAGGTGTTGCGCCCGAATGGTGAGCGGCGCAGGCGGCGCTTCATCCAGACTATCCCACAATTCGTCAATGGTGACAACCGCCTGACGATACGCCCGGCTGCCCGATTGTATCCATTGTGGTAAAAGTTGCATGATGGCCCGGTCTTCGGGGATTAGGAAATCTTTCTCAGTCACGGCCGTTTGCCCGCAGTGCGCCAGCCGTTCATTTACCTGTTGCCAGAGATGGGGGTGATGCAGGCATTGGCTGAGATAATGGGTCTGGCGCATCCCGCTGCCTTGCATCTGGCCGGATAAGGAGCGGGGCACGGCCGTGCCGCCATTTTTTTGTGTGGTCGCCGGTTTGGTTGGTTGCGTGGTCGCCGCCGGGCGTGCGGTCTCTGGCAGGCGCGTCTGGCGCAGAGCACGTTCATCCACGCGCAGCGCCCGCGCCAACTCTTGCCAGTAATGGTCGCGCTCAATCGGGTCGGCGATGTCTTTGATGAGGGGAATGACCTGTTGGGCCACGGCCGTTTTTGCCTTCCCGTCTCGCATGTCCAACTCTTGTGTTGCTACCCCAATCACATAGGCCACCACCGGCTGCGCCTGGGCCACTAACTGCGGCCAACGCGCCGGGTCGCTGCGAATGATGCTGTCCGGGTCTTCACCTGCGGGCAGGGTGACAATGCGAATATCCGCTTGCAACCGCCCCTCTTGCTGCACCAGACCGTAGGCATCAAACTTCACCTCCACGTCACGGTCGAGCGTTTGCCGGGCCACTTGCAGGCTGCGCAGGGTGGCTTTGGCTCCGGCCGCATCCGCATCCAGCGCCAGCACAAACCGTTTGGTATACCGCTTCAATTGCTGCAACTGCGCTTCCGTGAGTGCCGTGCCCATTTGGGCGACGACGTTGCGAAAACCGGCCTGCCACGCCTGAATCACGTCCATGTACCCTTCGACGATGACCGCCTGCCGTGCTTCGCGGATGTCCCGCTTGCTCATGTCCAGGCCAAAGAGCAGGTGGCTTTTGTTGAAAACGGGGGTTTCTGGGGAGTTGAGATATTTGGGCAGGCCGTCTTTGTCCAGGGTACGGGCACCAAAACCAACGGTACGGCCGTCACCATCCCGAATCGGTATCATCAGCCGGTTACGAAACCGGTCATACCGCGATCCTTTTTCTTCATTTTCGGTCAGCAGCCCCACTTCCACCAATTCCTGGTC
>CAYXUZ010000144.1:1471-16692 GCA_964467705.1 uncultured Ardenticatenaceae bacterium
GCGTTGAAGTGGGTGCGGCAGGCGTCCCAGGAATCGAGCGCGTATCCCAGTTTGAAGGCGGCGATAGTGGTCTCGGTGAGGGCACGGCCGGCTACATACTGCCGCGCCTGTTCGGCCTGGGGTGCATGGAGAAATAGCTGGTGAAAATAATCGGCGGCTGCGCCCAATAAATCGGTCAGTTTATCGGCGTGGGTGCGCCGTTTTTTCTCTTCGGGAGTAAATTCCTGTAGCTCCACGCCTGCTCGCTGCGCCAGATGTTCCAGCGTCTCTTTGAACTCCCACCCCTGCCGCTTCATCATAAAGGTGAACACATCGCCACCTTCGGCGCAGGCGCCAAAACAGCGCCAGGTTTGGGTTTCGGGGAAGACAAAAAAGGCGGGGGTGCGGCTGTTGGCGTGGAAGGGGCAAAAGCCAGCGTAATTTCGCCCTGATTTCCGCAATGTCACGGTTTCAGAGACAATATCTACAATATCCAACCGGCTTTTAATTTCCTGTGTAACGTCCATTTGCTGAATCGTAATCCGTGAGTCGTAATCCGATAGTCCGTGAACCGTAATCCGTCATTTCACCGATTACAGGTCGCGACCGTTCAGGCAGGCGCGATTATATCCAAGTTACAACGGACATTCACCGATTTGGGGTGTAAAGTTGGCTACATTTACGAAGGTTTAACACAACAAATGGAGGCAAAGGTGAGTGGAGAGGATACGGCCGTAACGTTCTATAATCTCCCCAGCGATCTGTTGAATCTTTTCAACGTCAACCAGATATTACCTGTGTAATTCCTTAACGGCCGTACCCCCGCCCCCTACTCCTTCATACAATCCAAATGATGTGTTTTTGTGTCTTCGTGTTTGTGTGTTCAAGTACCTAAGCACCAAAACACTAAAACACTAAAACACTAAATCACGCCCGGAGGTTATCATGCGCATACTCATTACCGGCGGTACTGGCCTGATTGGTACCCCACTCAGTCAGCAGTTGGCCGCCAGCGGTCACGAAGTCATTGTTCTCAGCCGCAACCCGGACAAACATGCTCTACCTGAAGGTGTCACGGCCGTAGCCTGGGACGGCCGTACCACTAGCGGTTGGGCGCACCTGGCCGATGGTGCGGGCGCGATCATCAACCTGGCCGGGGAGAGCATTGGTGGCAGTGGTTTTCCGCCGCCGCGCTGGACGGCGGCGCGTAAAGAGCGCATTTTGCAGAGCCGCCTGACCGCCGGGCAGGCAGTGACGGCGGCGGTGCAGGCAGCCACAACCAAACCCGGTGTGGTCGTCCAGATGTCCGGCATTGATTATTACGGGGATGTGCCCGGCAACACGGCCGTCACCGAAACATCGCCCAAAGGCAGCGGCTTCTTATCGGATGTGACGGCGCAGTGGGAGGCGTCTACGGTCGTTGTGGAATCTCTCGGTGTGCGGCGGGTGGTGTTGCGCACCGGCATTGTCCTTAGTCTGGACGGGGGTGCGCTGCCGCAAACGATGTTGCCGTACAAGTTTTTTGTCGGGGGGCCGTTGGGCGATGGGCGGCAGTGGTGGCCCTGGATTCACCTGACCGATCAAGTTCGCGCTATTCAATTCTTACTGGAAAATGAAAGGGCATCCGGCATTTTTAATGTGTGTGCGCCCAATCCATTGACCGAAAAGGAATTTGGGCGCGTGTTGGGGCAGGTGATGTCACGGCCGTCGCTCATCCCTGCGCCCGCTTTTGTCCTCAAGCTGATGTTGGGAGAGATGGCGGCGATGGTGCTGGACGGCCGTCGCGCCCTGCCCGCCCGCCTGCAAGAACTCGTTTTCACCTTCCAATACCCTGAAGCGCGGGAGGCGCTGCTTGACCTGTTGAACAATTGATAATTGGCAATTGATAATTGTCAATTGTCAATTACCCTGGCAGGGTTACAATCCGACCTTATGCGTTTATCATCCTCCCCACTTTTCAGCCTGCTTCTGGTTATGTTTGTATTGCTGGTGTGGCTGTCGGCCTGCCAACAGGAGCCGAATCCAGTTCCCTCGGTACAGCCCCGCGCCAGCAAAACCCCGACAGAAACCGGCGCATTGGGCACGGCCGTGCCCACCATAACCAGGACAGTGCGGGCAACGGCCGTTGCTCCCAATCGAACCGCCACAGCCACCATAACCGCCGAACCGCCCCCCACTCTTACTCCCCTCCCCACCCTCGCTCTGGCCGCTTCACCCCCTCCATCGGGGCCGACGCCCACTCCAACACCTGATCACGTTATCTCCCCCGTTGACCAGCCCGGCGCTCTCATTCGCCTGACGATGAACAGCCGGGTGGGCGTCTTGTTGGATGAAATCCCTGAGGAATCCCGTGGTCGTGTAGCGACTGCATTATTACAAAAGCCAGACGAATACTGGGAAGAATTAGCCCGCCAGCAAGTGCAATTGACCTACAATCGGCTGCACTTTCGCCCCTTCTTCTATGGGATGCTGAATGGGCAACTGCCCCTGCCCCCCCAATCTGTCTGGGAAATCACCCTAAGCGAAGAGGGGCCAGCGCGCACCACGTTGGGCGGCCACGACTATGTGCTGATGGATTACGCTTTTTCCAGCGTTTTATTATCGGATGCCGAATCGCCAGGACAGGCCGAATTCTCATTAGGGCAGGAAGGAGGCCGATGGACGGAGCCGTTTGTTTTGCCCGGCGACCCCCAATTGCTCTTGCAGCGCACCGGCAACGCCTGCATCAATGAAAGTGGCTTCCCCCCCAACAGCTACGATTCCGAAAACGTCTCTTTCTATTATGACTACACCTGCACGGCCGATAGCGCCGGGCCGGCCGGTTGCCACCGCAGCAACCGGCCCTCTCTTTCCTGCCTGGAAGCATTGGGGGCGCGGGTAGGCATGGTGGAGACGGGGATGGGATTTGAACGACTGCCCTGGGACGCCGACCTGGCGGACGACGTGCGGGTGGCCCAGGTATTAAGTTTTGGTGCGCCCAATCTGACTGTGGTGGGTGATGAACTGGCGGTTAATCGCATTACGTACCAATACTTCCCGCCTAATTCTTGCGCCGCTCAGGAATCCTGTATCAACGGGGATGGCTGGCGGCGGTTGCTGCAATTTGACGCCATGGTGCATAACCTGGGCACAGAGGCATTGAACATTGGCCGGGTCATCCGCAGCAATCCGCTGAACACCATGTTCCAATACAACTCCTGCCACGACCATTACCACTTTGCCAACTTTGGCGAATTTCAGTTGGGCACCAACAACCAGCCGAGCAAACAGGCGTTTTGCGTGGAAAGTACCAGCCGCCTGAGCAACAACGAACTCTCGCCGCTGACACACGATTTTACGTGCAGCAATCAGGGTATTCAGGCGGGGTGGGTGGATGAGTACCAGTCAGGGTTGGATTGCCAATGGATTGACATTACTGAACTGGAATTTGACGGCGAATCTATGACTATGCCGCTGATCTTCCGCTTTAACCAGAATGGCTTTTTGTGTGAAGGGCAGCCGGTCTTGAACGAAAATGGAGAATTGGTATGGGAGCCAACGAGTGAACGCACGGCCGAAGGGCTACCCATCAGCCGGCCGCAGTGTGAATTTGTGGAGGGGTGGGACAGCAACAATGAAGGGTCGCATGAGATGGTGATTCCAGCGGTGGGCAGTTTTGTGACCGCGCCTTGTACTCAAGGGCAAATTGGCCCGCTGCGCAACTGCGGCTTTAGTTTGCAGCCGCTGCCACCCCTGCCTACACCAACGCCGCCGGATGATGACGAGGCGGCACAAACGCCGCTGCGCTGTACACCCGGCCAGACGGTGCAATTAAGCTGCTCCATCTCGGCTGATGCCCAGCCGCAAGCGCTACGCATTTGTGAAACTAGCGCGGCCCTGGGGGTGGGTACAGCCTGTACCTTTGAAACGTCCCTGGTGAACCGGGTGATTGGGCCAGACGGCCGTGACGTTTCCTTCACCTGCCCTTTTCCCCGCGACGAAAACGAGCCGGGCGGCGACTATGCCTTCTACGTGGCCCCCGTTTTCCCGGAGGATGCCCTGGCGCAGGTGAGCTGCACGGCCGTGCCGTAATAAATTTCATGGCGCTGTATCACTTTGCTTGGCTGGGTTCTAAACGGGCCAAAAAGAATGGGGTGGCCGAAAAGGGGTGGCGGCTGGATATGGCTGCCCGCGCCGGGCTGCCCGTGCCTGAGGGCGGCATTCTGCTCGATAATTTTTACTGGCTGGCTGTGCAGGAAGAAGTTGTACAGATGGTGGACGGCCGTCCTCACATCCCTTCCCCCCCCGCCCTCTATAACCTGCTCTACACGGCCGTGCGCTTTCCCCAATTGGACAAACCGTGCATCATTCGGCCCCTGTTTGGCACGGCCGTGCCCCCACAACACCAGATCAATATGTCTGATCCCGCTACCCTGGCGGCCGCCTTTGACGCACTCTGGCAGGCAGCGCCTGACGAGGAAAGCCGCCACGATTTGCTGGTGCAAGAGATGGTGGACATACAGGTGGAGGGTACGGCCGTGACCGCCACCCATCACCCCACCGACGCTATCACCTTTGGCGATCAATCCCTCACTTTGCCACAACTTACCGGCTGGCGTCGCCCCAATCTTGCCCTCCCCGACCATTTGCGCCGTTTGCAGCAGCTTTTACGGGGTGTGCGCCGCACCTTTGGCGCGGGTGAGTGGCGGGTACAATGGATGGACGACGGCCGTGTCTGTTGGCTGTTAGAGGTAATAACGCACGAGAGAGTCGCACCTCACGCATCACGCCTCACTTCCCCTACCGAATGATAGACAAAAGTTATACATATACTTGACAAATTGCCCATGAGGTTGTATAGTTTTCATACAACAACCTTCTGGCAATTTGGTTAATTGGGATGTGAGGGCTAAAATCGGCAAGTGTCCTTGATTATTGCCTGCTAATAAGACAGCCCTCATCCATCCCAACGTCAAGCCAAACCGGCCAGGAAACTCAGTTTATTGAATGGAGCAATCAGGAATTTGCCGTATCTGTGTGAGGAGGGAATACGATGACAATATCTGCTACCTGGGAAAGCCGCCTATTAGAGCAAGCATATGCGCCGTTGGAAAATCTGATAATCAATGAAGTTGTGGCCGTGCATGACTATTTATTATTGGAGAAGGCGTATGCCCACGCCACGGCCGTCACCGCTCAGCACAGCCGCACCTTTTATACTTCCTCTGCCCTGCTGCCCGCCGTCGAACGGCGCGCCATTCGCGCCCTCTACGCCTTTTGCCGCGTCAGTGATGATTTGATTGACCGTCAGCAGGACAACCGTTCGCACCAGTTCCGCCAATGGCGGCAGCACGCCCTCAGCAGCACTCCCCCGGAAGATGACCTGACGGCCGTCGCCTGGGCCGACGCCCGCGCCCGTTATGCCATCCCCCGCCTCTATGCCGAACAACTGCTGGATGGCGTGGCCCGCGACCTGAGCTTTGCCCGCTATGAAACCTTTGCCGACCTGGCCGACTACTGCTACGGCGTCGCTTCCACGGTCGGTCTAATGTCCATGCACATCACCGGCTTCAGCAGCCATGAAGCCATCCCGTATGCGGTGAAATTAGGCGTGGCGCTGCAACTGACCAACATTTTGCGCGATGTGGCCGAGGATTGGGACAACGGCCGTTGTTACTTGCCCCAGGACGAACTGGCCGCCTTTGGTCTGACAGAAGCGGACATTGCCGAAAAGAACAACGGCCGTCGCTGGCAAGAATTCATGCGCTTCCAAATCGCCCGCACCCGCGACCTGTATGCCCAGGCCATGCCCGGCATCAGTATGCTCAACGTCAACGGCCGTTTTGCCGTCGCCGCCGCTGCCGAACTATACCGCGCCATCCTGGATGACATTGAAGCGCACAACTACGATGTATTCACCAGACGGGCGCATGTGAACGGCCGTGCCAAACTGCAAAAACTACCCGGCATCTGGTGGCGCGCCCGCTGGCAAGGATACGCCTACGCCAGTTAAAAAAACACGAATCCACAGATTACACAGATTCCGCAGATTCAAAAATCTGTGACATCTGTGTAATCTGTGGATCAAACTCAAAGGAGCCAATTCACACATATGAATCAAAAAAACAAAGTCATCATCATCGGCAGCGGTTTTGGTGGGCTGGGCGCGGCGGCGCGCCTGGCCGCCCGCGGCTACCAGGTAGATGTATTTGAAAAATTAGATAAACCCGGCGGTCGCGGTTACGTCTTTGAAAAAGAAGGGTTCAAATTTGACGCCGGCCCCACCGTCATCACTGCCCCCTTCATGTTCGACGACATCTTCGCTCTAGCCGGCCGCCGCCGTGAAGATTACGTCCAGTTTGTGCAATGCAACCCCTTCTACCGCATCTTCAACCACGAAGGGCGCTGCTTCGATTACAACGACGACCACCAGTTTATCCTTTCCGAAATTGAGCAGTGGAATCCGGCCGACAAAATTGGCTACGAGCGGTTTATGGCCACCACCAAAGCCATCTTTGAAAAAGGGTTCGTGGAACTGGCAGACAAACCGTTTCTGCATGTCAGCGATATGCTGCGCGTCGCTCCCGACCTGGTGAAATTGCAATCATACAAAACGGTGTACAACTATGCCGCCCAATTTGTGGAAAACGAATTCCTGCGCCGCTGCTTCTCCTTTCATCCGCTGCTGGTGGGCGGCAATCCGTTTGATACCACCTCCATCTACGCCATGATCCATTACCTGGAGCGTGAATGGGGCATCCATTACGCGCTGGGTGGCACCGGCGCGGTGGTCAACGCCCTGGTGAAATTGACGGAAGAGCTGGGTGGCCGTTTCCACTACAACGCCTCCGTGCAGGGAATCCTGGTCGAGGGGAAAGGTGTCACCGGCATCCGGCTGATGAACGGCACAGTCCACCACGCCGACCACATCATCTCCAACGCCGACGTCGCCTTCACCTACATGAACCTCATTCCGGCCAAACATCGCAGCCTGCGCAACAGCGACACGCGCTGGAAAAAGCTCACTCGCTACAGCAACTCCCTCTTTGTCATCTATTTCGGCACAAAGCGGCGCTACACCAACGGCAAACTGGTGCATCACAACATCATCCTGGGGGAACGCTATCGGGAATTGCTGCGCGACATATTCCATAACAAAGTGCTGGCCGACGACTTTTCGCTCTACCTGCACATGCCCACCCTCACCGACCCGACCATGGCCCCTGAAGGCTGTGAAGCGTTTTACGTCCTCTCGCCCGTGCCCCACCTGGGCGCGGATGTGGATTGGACAAAAGCGGCCAAACCATACCGCGACGCCATCATGCAATTTTTGGAGGACAACTACCTGCCCGATTTGCAGGAAAACATCCTCGTGGAGCATCACATTGACCCGCTGCACTTTCAAAATAACCTGAACAGCTACATGGGGTCGGCCTTTTCGGTGGAGCCAATCCTGACACAATCGGCCTGGTTCCGGCCGCATAATCGGTCGGAGGATTTTGCCAACCTCTACTTTGTGGGCGCAGGTACGCATCCGGGCGCCGGTTTGCCGGGTGTGCTCTCTTCGTCTAAGATCGCCGAAGAGTTGATTGCGAGTTCTTAACCGAGGAGTGCGGGACGCCCACGTCCCGCATGGGGCACGAGGGCGTGCCCGCTCCTCTGAAGCAAATGGACACAAAACCTCTCCCCGTAGCGGATGAAAAATTAGGGCTGGAAGTGCTGAAACGATTGGCGCGGGAGCGTTCGCTGTTGGTGGCGCTGGAGATGATGCACGAGCATGTGGGGGATGCCTTCCAGATTACGCTGCCTGGTTTCCAACCGGCGGTGCTGGTGGGGCCGGAGACGAACCGTTATGTACTCGTCTCGGATCGGGAGCGGTTTTTGTGGCGGAACGAAAAGGACCCGGTTTGTAAACTGCTGCGGCAGGGGATCTTGGTGCAGGATGGGGAGGCACACGGCCGTCTACGCCACATCATGGAACCGGTCTTGCAACGGCCGTCCATCATCCCCCACATCCCCACCATCCTACGCTACACGGATGAACTCACGGCCCAATGGGTGGACGGCCGCCCTGTAGACATGTTGGTAGAAATGCGCCGCCTGGCTCTGCTCATCCTCCTGGGGGCAACGTTCGGCGTAGATATGTGGCCTGACCTGGAACGCATGTGGACGCCCATTCTCAAAACAATTAAATACATCTCTCCCGGCCTCTGGATCATCTGGCCAGACATGCCCCGCCCCGGCTACAAAAAAGCATTGCAGGCGATGGATGACTATTTGTATGGCTTGATTGCAAAGCGGAGACTAGAGATTGAGAGATTGGAGATTGAGAGCTTACATGACACCTCATCACCTGAACACCAAATCACTAAATCACAAAATCACGAAAATACAATAGCACCTGACCTCCTCACCGCCCTCATCTACGCCGGGCTGGATGACGGCCTGATCCGTGACCAACTGCTGACGATGCTGATTGCCGGGCATGATACCAGCACCGCTTCGCTCACCTGGACACTCTATTTGCTGGCGCAGCACCCGGAACAGATGATGACGGCCGTCGCCGAAGTAGACGCCGTGTTGGGCGATGATGACCCCGGCGAAAGCCACCTGAACAAGCTGGAATTCCTGGACATGGCTTTCAAAGAGGCGCTGCGGCTCTATCCACCCATTCACGTGGGCAACCGCATGGCCGCCCATGACCTGGACGTGACCGGCTATGAAGTGAAAGCGGGCACACGGGTCATGTACTCCATCTACCTGGCGCATCGAGACAAAAAGCATTGGCAAAATCCCGAACAATTTTGCCCGCACCGCTTCGATAAGAGTGAGCGCGGCCAACGGCCGTCGCTGACCTATGTGCCCTTTGGCGGCGGCCCGCGCAACTGTATTGGTGCCACCTTTGCCCAGATTGAGGCCAAAATTGTATTGGCCCGCATCTTACAAAAATTTACCCTCACCCTGGTTCCCGGCCAAAAAATCAAACCCTACATGGGGGCGACGCTGGAACCGAAGCCGGGGGTGAGGATGGTAATCCGTCATCGGTAATCAGTCATCCGACTATCGGTTCACGGATTACGCATCACAGATTACGGTTTGTAACCCATGACCTACCACGACTTCACCATGGCCCTGTTTACTTTTGCCGCTATCCCGCTGGCGCTGCGGGGGGAGTCGCTGTACCGCAAAATGCCGGTGCTGGCGCCCTGCCGGGAGGCGGCAGATGGGCAACGGCTGTACCCCTCCCTCTCCATCATTATTCCTGCCCGCAACGAGGCGGCCAACTTACACCGGCTGCTGCCCACGCTTAAGGCGCAGAACTACCCCAGCGACCTGGAAATCCTGGTGGTGGATGATAATTCCGAGGACAACACGGCCGTTGTTGCCGACTACTATGGTGTCTGTGTGCGGCGGCTCAACGGTCTGCCGGAGGGCTGGTTGGGCAAACCAAACGCCGTGCATCAGGGAGCATTGGTGGCGCGGGGCGACTGGCTGCTGTTCACGGATGCGGATATGGAACACCACCCGGATAGTGCGGTTACGGCCGTGCGCCATGCGCTGGCCCACAATTTGGACGGCCTGAGCATATTCCCCCGGCAGGCCACTCGTGGCTGGATTGACCGGGCGGCGCTGATGGTGGGGTTTGCCGGGCTGTTTGCCGGGCAGCGGCCAAACAGCGCCACCCTCAACGGGCAGTACATCCTGCTGCGGCGGGAGGCGTATGAACAGAGTGGGGGGATGACGGCCGTGCGCCAGGAAATGCTCGAAGACCTGGCCCTCGGCGTCCATTTGCAGCGGCAGGGCTACCGTGTGCCCATGCTGCGCGGCGAAGAGCTGGCGACGGTGTACATGTATGAAAGCCTGACGCACATGTGGCGCGGCTTTTCCCGGTTGGGGTCGGGTTCGTTGAAGTATTCGGGTGCAGGCGCATTTGGCACCGCCTTTTTTGTCACTGGAGCCATGATGCCCCTCCTGGCCCCCTTGTTTATCTTGTCTGGTTTGGTGAACCGACGCTGGCTGGCGCTGACCTGGCTATTAACCGTGCCTGGTTTTATCACCTGGGGACGCCGTTTTGGCGGCCCACTGTGGGCGTTTTCAGCTCCGTTAGGGGCGGCGATTGTGCAGGCAGCCGCCTGTTGGGGGCTGCTCACCCGCCTGTTTGGGCGGGGGATTCAGTGGAAGAATCGGTTGGTGCGGTGAATGTGTGATTTAGACATCCGATTTCTTCAAGAAATCGGATGTCTTTAGCGAGGAAAAATCAATGAGTTATTTTGGTTTTTTAGCGATTTTTTTGGTGATACCCATTTTGATCCTGGTGGGCATTGAGGTGTGGGACAGGCGACACGGCCGTAGCCTACCGCCCGCCTTGCAATCCTGGCCCCCCTATGCGGCCATCGCCTTGCACATCTTACTGGCGCTGGTCTACACCACCCCCTGGGACAACTATCTGGTAGCCAGCGGCGTCTGGTGGTATGACCCGGCATTGGTGACCGGCATTGTCATTGGCTGGGTGCCGATAGAAGAGTATACCTTTTTTGTCTTGCAGCCGATTTTAGGTGGGTTGTGGCTGCTCTTTTTAGCGCGGCGTTTGAAAGTGGTAGCCAGCCCAGAAGCGTTACGGCCGTCGCTGCGCTGGTGGTCGGTGGTCGTGTTGGCGGTGTTGTGGGTTGTCTCGGTGATTATCCTGGTGATACGCTGGCAGCCGGGTACATATCTGGGGTTGGAACTGGCCTGGGCGCTGCTGCCCATTATGTTGCAACTTGGTTTTGGTGCGGACATTTTGTGGCGCTACCGGCGGCTCGTCTTCTGGACAATTGCGCCCCTGGTACTCTACCTCAGTGCCGCCGACGCTCTGGCCATTGGTTCGGGCACCTGGACAATTGATCCCGCCCAATCCACCGGAATCCTGATCGGTGGCGTGTTGCCCGTTGAGGAGCTTGTTTTTTTCCTCATCACCAACGTCCTGGTTGGTTTCGGCATCACCCTGTTCCTGGCTGAAGAAAGCCACGAACGCCTGCGTTCTTTCCGCAATCTGTTACGCCGTGAAACCTTGATGCGTGATGCGTGAAACCGTGATGCGTGCTGCGTGAGGGTTTGCTCGCGCAGCACCGCCCACTGCTCACCGCTCACCTCTTACCCCCATGCCCCCCCTTCTCCTCATCCCCCTCGCCTTCCTCTGCGGCGCGCTGCCGATGTCAGTGTGGGTGGGCACGGTGGCATTGGGGGTGGATATTCGCCAGTTTGGTGATGGGAACCCAGGAGCAACCAATGTGTTCCGGGCGGGCGGTAAGGGGTGGGGGATGGTGGCGCTGCTTCTTGACTTTTTGAAGGGGGTGCTGCCGGTGGCGCTGGCGAATTTTGGTTGGCAACTAGAGGGGTGGGGGCTAACGGCCGTGGCCATTGCCCCTATCGCCGGACATGCGTTTTCGCCCTTTTTGGGCTGGCATGGCGGCAAAGCCCTGGCCGTCACCTTTGGTGTGTGGACAGGGCTTTCGTTGTATCTGGTGCCGATTTTATTGGGGGTGTTGTTTGCGGTGTGGCTGTTTGTGCTGCGGCCCGAAGGGTGGGCGGTGCTGGCGGGTTGCCTCTGTTTGCTGCCCGGTTTGCTGCTGTTGGATGCGCCTCTTGCCTGGGTTGGGACATGGATAGGGATGACGGCCATGCTCGCCATCTCCCACCGGGCCGATTTGCAGCAAAAACCGAAGTGGGGGAGGCGTCCCCCGACTTCGGTTTAGAATACCGCGTCTTCCACCAGGACACGGCCGTTGCCGTTCAGCGGCGGTGCATCGGCTTCAAACTCGCCCAACGGCAAATGTGCTTCGCGGCGAATCAGATATTCCAGTTCATCCATGATGCCCGGATTTTCAATCAGGAATACTTTAGCGTTTTCCCGGCCCTGCCCCAAGAGCGTGTCACCATAGCGGAAGTAAGCACCCCGTTTGTCAATCAGCCCATATTGCACTCCCAGATCAACCACATCCCCCACAAAGGAAATGCCCTGGTTGTACATGATGTCAAATTCACACTCCGCAAAGGGGGCGGCTACCTTGTTTTTCTTGATTTTGACCTTTGTGCGGTTGCCCACCACGTCAGCCCCGGCCTTGATCGCTTCCGTGCGCCGGATGTCAATACGCACGGAGGCATAAAATTTCAGCGCATTACCGCCGCTGGTTGTTTCCGGGTTGCCAAACATGACGCCGATTTTGGAGCGAAGTTGGTTGGTAAAGATGACGACAGTGTTGGTCTGTTTAATCGCCCCCGACAGCTTGCGTAATGCCTGAGACATGAGCCGCGCCTGCAAACCGACATGCGCATCACCCATTTCTCCTTCAATTTCGGCGCGGGGCACCAACGCGGCGACGGAATCCACCACCACCACATCCATCGTGCCGGAGCGAATGAGGGCTTCGGCAATTTCCAGCGCCTGCTCGCCCGTGTCTGGCTGCGAAACGTAAAGGTCGTTCACGTCTACACCACAGCGTTCGGCATAGTTGGGGTCGAGGGCGTGTTCCATATCCACAAAGGCGCAAACGCCGCCCCGTTTTTGGGCTTCGGCAATGATATGCTGGCAGAGGGTAGTCTTGCCGGAGGACTCTGGGCCATAAATTTCTACCACCCGACCACGCGGCACGCCACCCACACCGAGGGCAATATCCAAAGCCAATGAACCGGTGGGAATAGATTCTACGTGTAGATGTTGGGCTTCGCCCAGGCGCATGATGGTACCTTCGCCAAATCGTTTGGTGAGGGCGTCCAACGTTTTCTCCAGGGTGGCGTCACGGCCGTCCCCTGCTCCATTTGTTTTTGCCATGAGATTAACTCCTTATAAACTGTACAGATGTGCTAATAATGCGGAGATTTTAGCACTAATGTTCTATCTCGTCAATGGTTAAAAGTGAAATTTAGAACGTGCGTTCTGTTTGGGGAGATAAATCATTTGCCAGCTATTCAGTTCTGGCGAAACCGAATAGCTGACAGTTGTTACTCAATTATTTAATCGCAATTACTTGACTACAACTGGTAAGAAAAGTTGATACCCTGGCACAAAAGTAAAGACAGCGCCAACGGGGTGAAATTCTTCGTCTATGTGCGAATAACGAGCGCCACCTAACACGATGTCGGCGTTTTTGCTCATGGCGACGGAATAACCTAAGTTGTCATCTCGGTTTTCTGGCGGTACCAGGGTTTGCTGGCGGTTCCAGGCACTGCCATTTCGTTCGTAATAGTGAATGCCGCCGCTGCCGTTGAGCCAGGCGCCGACCACGGCCGTTTCCCCCGCCCCATCTATGGAGACCGACGCCCCAAAATGACTGAATATGAATTCGGCCGGTCTGGGCAAGATGGTTGTTTCCGTCCAGGTGTTGCCGGACGGCCGGAAAATGTAAGCGGCGCCATCTCCCAGTTGCGGCGCGCCAATCAGCAGGTAGCTTTCATCGTCGGAGATGTCCATGCTGTTGCCAAAATCATCAAACTCCGGCCCGTCGGAAGCGACTAAACGCTCGTCATATGTCCAGGTGGCGGCCGGTTTGGTGTAGATGTGAACGGCGCCATGTGTAATGACGGGGCCGGAAGGGGCATAGCTCCCGGCTACAAAGAGCAGGTTGTTATCGTTGTTGACCAATAATTGCCGCCCCATCCCGGCTTGCCCACCGGTTGGCCCAACTAATGTTTGGGTCTGCAAATAATTGGGGCCACTGCGGGAGAAAATGTAGACAGCGCCGGGTGTGTTTGCGCCAACGCTCAAACCGGGTGCGCCGACGAAGACAGTAGCGCCGGTGGGCGAAATGGCGACTGCCTGGCCACGATGGTTAAATGACCATCCGTTGATGTCGGAAATGGGGAGATTGATGCCGCTGCCCCAGCCTGGGCCGGTGTAGGGGAAGACGTAAGCAGCGCCAATGGCGGAATTGCTGCCTTCGTCATAGTCGGGTGCGCCGACGACGATGGTGTAATCGGGGGCGTTAGCAATGGCAACGGCCGTGCCAAAATGATCTTCCGCTGCCCCATCCGGCGCTGTCAAAATTTGGGTTTCCAGCCAGGTGTCGTCTGGTTGCCGCCGGAACACATAAACCTGACCCTGGTCATCGTTGCCACCCACCGTCTGGCGCGGCGCACCAACAACCATGATCTGTCCGTCGCGACTGAGCGCCAGTGCGGCGGCAAATTCGGCGTAATCCTGGGGGTCGGAGGCGAGTAGTTTTTCTTTCAAGACGAAGGGTTGGCCGACGGTAGCGGGTGCGCCGGACACGGCCGTTGCCAGGCCAATCAACAGACCGATGACGAGTGTAAGAAATAACATTTGGGACATGATGTTCTCCTTTGCTTATCGCCACGTTTGGTAGAAATGCCACAAATATTTGCTGATTTGTGGCTACAATGTGGCGGGGGCAATTTTACGCGAGGGGTTGTTAGGGCGCTAAAGGCGGGTCAAATTGGCATGAATTTTTGTTTAAGGATGTTGCTAGTGGGCACGGCCGTTGCTAAAGTTAACCATGCTTGCACTTACACGGCATCGGTGATGGAGCCAGCCTTATCAAGGTCCCATTCACTTTTGACAAAGTAGTACCGGTTCGTCATAGGATGAACCACATATAGACCAAATTACCTCTTTAACCCGGTTGTAAAAAGGGTTAAAGTTGCCGCTGTGTTTGGCCGGGATGCCTGCGGTGTGTGATTGGGAATTTTATTGGCAGAGTTTGAAGGAGTACCTTTTCTTACTGGAGCATTCATATGTCAAAACGTGTTAAATTAGTCAATATCGCCGCCCGCCTCTTTGCCCCCTCTTTAGATAGCAATTTACCTGTGGCTGTGCCTCGCCAGCAGTTGGTGATGAACGACACGGCCGTCACCCCCACCCGTTATCCATCACACACGCACACGCCAGTTGTCATTGATATGCCAACGGCCGTGCGCCCGGTAGATACGGCCACCCTGTCCAACTATTTGCGCATCGGCCGTACCTATCACCCGTTGTGCCGCCATGCATTCATGGAGAAGCGCGTCACCGGCTATTATCATTATGAACAGCGGGTGCAGTACAGCACCTGCGCGGTGGCGGCGGCTTATGCGGGCGCGTTTGGCCCGCAGGCGATTGAACGGCCGGATTTCTCGTACAGCATGGCCCTCTGGCGGCTGAGTCAGAAGGTGGGCTATGACCTGAACACACTGGTCGTCAACGGCCCCACAGGCCGCCGCCAACCTGTAGCCGAAGAGATGATGCAGTTGGTAGACGAAAACCACTGGACTCGTGAGGGTCTGGTGGA
>CAYXUZ010000145.1:0-16209 GCA_964467705.1 uncultured Ardenticatenaceae bacterium
GAACCGGGCCTGGCCTTAACTATGCTACCCTGTCCGGTGGCGCCGCCGCCGGGACAAAAGTAAATGTAATCGGCCGCAATGAAGATGCTTCCTGGCTGCAAATTGTTTTGCCTGATAATCGCGAAGGTTGGATAGCCGCTCAGCTTTTGGAGCTGAACCCTGAACTGGATGTAGACGCACTGACGGTAGCGGCCGTGTCGCCACCCGCCAGTGGCGGCGGTTCAGGAACAGGAACAGGCGCACCTCCACCGGTATCAGCCCCTCCGGTTGCGGTGGGCAACTTTGAACTGGGTGGACAGACGCACACCTTTGCCAACCCCACGCTCATGGCTTCGGCCGGGATGAACTGGGTGAAATTTCAGCATAAATGGGGGCCGGGCGATGACCCAGCCGGCGTAGCTGGCCGGATTGCTAATGCCCATGCCGCCGGGTTCAAGGTACTGCTCAGTATTCCTGGCAGCAACACCTATCCCAGCAGTATTGACTTCGCCAGTTATGTGGAATTCTTACGTGGCGTGGCTTCCTATGGGCCTGATGCCATTGAAGTGTGGAATGAGATGAACATTGACTTTGAATGGCCGGCCGGGCAGATTGACCCCGCCAGCTATGTGAATAACATGCTGGCTCCGGCTTATAATGCCATCAAGTCGGCCAATCCCAACGTCATGGTAATCAGTGGTGCACCGGCTCCCACCGGCTTTGACAACGGCACCAACGCCTGGTCAGATGCTCGATACATGGCGGGCATGGCGGCGGCCGGCGGCGGCAATTATGCGGACTGTATTGGCGCACACTTTAACGCCGGGGCCACATCACCCAACCAAAACACCGGCCATCCAACCGGCAGTGACCATTACAGTTGGTATCTAATCCCCACTTTGAATGTCTATTCGCAGTTAGGTAAACCGGTTTGTTTTACAGAATTGGGTTATCTTTCCGGTGAGGATTATGGTGGCGTGCCGTCGCGTTTTGCCTGGGCGGCTAACACGACGGTGGCGCAACATGCGGCCTGGCTGGCCGAGGCAGTGAGCGTGTCCGCGAATACGGGCCGGGTGCGCATGGTCATTATCTTCAACGTAGACTTTACACACTGGGGTGATGACCCACAGGCAGGTTATGCCATTATTCGCCGCGATGGAAGTTGCCCGGCGTGTAGTACGCTGGCACAGGTGATGGGACGGTAGAGTGTACTTTGTAATCCGTGAACCGTCATCCGTAATCCGTGACCAGTGATTCAACTTCGGATTACGAAAGTACGGATTATGGGTTACGGAAAAGGGGCGCATTTGGAACACCAAATGCGCCTTTTATTTTGAACATGAGAGGTGAGAGATGAAGATGTGGAAGTTATTTATCTTTTTGATGGGTACGATGTTGGCAGTTGCCGCTTGCGGTGGTAGCGAGCCTGAACCGGTGGTGGAAACGGCCGTTGAACAACCCGCCGCTGTGGCCTCACCAACCTTAGCGCCGGCGGTCAGCACGCCCACTTTGCCCCCACCGGCTGTTTCGGTGTCGGGTGAGGGGGGGACGGAAGCAGAACCGGCGGTGGTGGAAAGTGTGCCTACGGCCGTGCCCAACATCATACGGCCGTGGCCCACAGACAAATTTGGTTATGGCGTTCAGATACACGGCAACGCCACCGTTGGGAATCCCACAGAAACCATGCTGGCCCTGCGTGACCAGTTAGGGCTAGACTGGGCCAAAGCCCAGATTCAATGGTGGCTCATCCATCCCTCCCCAGACGCCGGGCAATGGTTTTTCTATGATGCCGTTGTGGACGAAGCGGCTAAGAATGATGTAAACCTGATGCTCAGCGTGGTGGGCGCACCCGCCTGGACGCGCGCGGCCGGCGGCGAAAACGGCCCGCCCGATGATTATGCCCAATATGCCCAATTCCTGACTGAATTGATCAACCGCTATCCCGGCAAAATTGGGGCTATTGAGGTGTGGAACGAGCAAAATCTGGATCGGGAATGGGCGACGGCCAACGGCGTCAACCCGGAAGATTATGTGCGCTTCTTGCAAGTGGCCCATGACGCCATCAAAGCCGCCGACCCCAACATCATCGTCATCAGCGGGGCGCTGGCCCCCACGGGCTGCAATGATGGTGTTACCTGTGCGGATGATTTTGTCTGGCTGGATCGGGCGCTGGCTGCTGGGATGCTGAATTATGCAGACTGCGTGGGGGTACACCACAATGGGTACAACATTGGCCCCGATGTGGCTTTTGACCAGGCGGGCAGCACGGCCGAAGCCGCCACTGCCCAATTCCGCGGCCCATTTGACAATCCGCATCACAGTTGGAGTTTTAAGACGACGCTGGATACCTATGCCCAGAAAATCCAGGCCATTGACCCTACTGCCAAACTGTGCGTGACGGAGTTTGGCTGGGCCAGTGCGGAAGGGTATGATGTGGCCCCGACCGGCTTTGAATTTGCCTATGATAATACGCTGGAAGAGCAGGCGCAGTACATTACTCAGGCTTTCCAACAGATGCATGATTCGGGTGATGTGTGGCTGGCGTTTTTGTTTAATTTTGATTTTGGCAACAAGGGTGGCGGCCCGACCGATGACCCGGTGCCGTACAGTATTGTGGACACAAACGGTATACCCCGTCCGGCCTTTGGCGCGGTGGCAGAAATGGACAAATCGGATTAAGTTTTGATAGTTTGATAGGTGCGACGCACTTTCAAAGTGCGTCGCACCATTAAGCAATGCGTCAGGTTTTGGCCTTTTGTTTTTTGTGGTTACTGGCTGGTTGTGCAACAGAAGCACAGCCAACTCTTGTGCCCTCCCCGGCGGCAACAGCGACAATAACGGCTACGGTCGTGTCCCCCACGCTTCCTCCACCCAACATCACCATCAACAACACCCCCGTGCCCACACCGACGCCGGGTCTGCCTGCCGGGCACTTTTTCCAATCACCAGAGTATGGTGTGCATCTGTCTCAATGGTGGCATGTGGATGATGTGCTGCCGCGTGACCTGGACAAGACACGCGAGATGGGGTTTGGCTGGGTGAAACACAATTTTCCCTGGCGCGATATTGAGGGCCATGCCAAAGGGGAGTATGACTGGTATCGCACGGATCGGATTGTGGAACAGGTGAACGAGGCTGGGCTGAAGCTGTTGGTGCGCCTGGATCACCAGCCGCTCTGGTCAGTGCGGGCGTTGCCAGATGAATTGATTCGCGTCAACCAGCCACCGGTGGATTACCAGGATTTTGGCGATTTTTGTTATACACTTGCGGAAAGGTACAAGGGGCGGATTCATGCCTACCAGGTGTGGAACGAGCCGAATCTCAGCCGGGAATGGGGCGACCAGCCGCCCAATCCGGCCGAATACACGGAATTGCTGAAATTGTGTTATGAAGGGATTAAAACGGCCGATCCTCAGGCGATTGTGATTTCAGCTGGTTTAGCGCCGACGGGTACACTGCCGCCAGATGCGATGCCGGATGCTGACTTTTTGCAGGGGATGTATGAGGCCGGCGGCTTATTTTGATGTGTTGGGGCTGAATGCACCGGGTTATAAAGCACCGCCAGAAACGTCGCCAGAGGAGGGGCTGAACGAGGAATGGGGTGGTGGCCGTTGGTTTGTGTTCCGCCATGTGGAAGATATGCGCGACATTATGGTGGCAAATGGTGATGAGAATAAACAGGTAGCTTTGCTGGAAATGGGCTGGATGGTGCGGCAGGAGTTCCATCCTTCGTACACCTGGCATGGGGTGACGGAGGCAGAGCAGGCAGCGTATCTGACCGGCGCATACCAATGGGCACAGGAACATTGGCGGCCCTGGATCGGCCTGATGACGACGATTTATATGGCGGACGCCGCCTGGCAACCGGAGCAGCATGAACAGTATTGGTGGTCTATCATTTTGCCGGATGGCACGCCCCGCCCGGCGTATGAGGCGCTGCGGGTGATGGAGAAGTGAGCAGTGAGCAGTAAGCAGTGAGCAGAACTGTTCACCGCTTACTGCTCACTGTTCACTGTTCACTTATGTTTTGGATTCTCGTTTTCTCTTATTGGATTCATTTGCTGGCAACGGCCGTGTGGCTGGTGTGTGTGGTGGTGATGGCAGCAACGGCCGTGCCCGCTTTCCGTCAGCAGCAATTGGCTGAAAATAGCTGGCTGGCATTGCAAAAACGGCTGCTGCCCTGGACCAATTTGAGCCTGATGCTGCTGCTGCTTACCGGTTTTGTGCAAATGACTAACGATACCAATTACAGTGGTTTTTTGGTGTTTGATGGCGTTTGGGCCTGGGCGATGCTGGTCAAACACATCCTTTTTTTGGTGGTGATGGCGGTGGCGGCGTATTGGCAGTTTGGCTATTTTCCGGCGGTGGAGCGCACGGCCGTGCTCGCTGCCAAAAAACCGCAACTGGCGCAAACTGAACAAGATAGACTGTCCCGCCGCGAAAAACGCCTCCTTTGGCTGAATCTGGCCTGCGCGGTGCTGATTTTGTTTTGTACGGCCGTGCTGACGGCCGTGTAGTTCCGTAATTGATTATCAGTGAACCGTAATCGGTAAATTGTGTTACCATACCCATAAGCCGTGAACCGTGAACCGTAAATCGTTATCCGATTACGGACTTCGGGTTACGGGCTACGGGTTACGGACTTCGGGTTACGAAAAACGGAGGGTAACATGAAAGAAGAACGCCGCCAGATTTTACAGATGCTACAAGATGGTACGATTACGGCCGACCAGGCCATGGAACTGTTGCAGGCGATGGATGAGGAGGAAGGGGAAGGGGGTACGGCCGTAACTTCCACCGCCGATTCCTACGCCGAACCCCTCTCCGGCGACATTCTCACACCAAATGACCCACCCAACCTCGACCGCTACCGCCAGTTTTGGAAAATCCCCTTTTTAATTGGTCTGGCCTTTGTCATACTTTTTGGCTTTTGGCTGCGTGGCATTTACCTCTCTTCCGAAGGCGCGATCACCTTTGGCTTCATTTGCGTCTGGAGCTTCTTCATGCTCGCTTTCCTGGCCACGCTGCTGGCCTTTTTCAGCCGCCGGGCGGCCTGGCTGCACGTGCGGGTGCAGGAGAAAGAGGGGCACCGTATCGCCATCAGCCTGCCGTTGCCGCTGGGTCTGGTTGGGTGGGGCATTAAAGTGGCCTATGGTTTTGTGGATGAAAAGACACGCAGCCAACTAGACATGGCCTCCACCTTTCTGGCGGCGGCCAAAGAGGAATTGAAACAACCCGATGCCCGCCCCATGACCATTGACGTAGATGATGACGATGGCGACAAAGTGCAGGTGTATATCGGATGATGGGGTGTTTGAGTGATCGTGTGTTTTGGTGTTTACGTGTTCAGGTATCCACTAAAACACCCAAACACAAAAACACTAAAACACTAAAACACAACCCCTATGTCTATAAAAAAATTGGTGATTTTATTCGGCCCGCCGGCGGTGGGGAAGATGACGGTGGGGCGCGAACTGAGTGTGCTAACGGGCATGAAGTTGTTCCACAACCACATGACCATTGAACTGGTACTGCCCTTTTTTGAATTTGGCACACCGCCTTATGTGCAGCTGGTGGAAACTTTCCGGCGTATGATTGTGGAAGAGGTGGCGCAAAGCGACCTGCCAGGGCTGATTTTTACTTTTGTTTGGGCGCTAAACCTGGAAAGTGATCGCCGATATTTGCAGAACATGGCTGATATTTTTCGGCAGCAGGGGGGTGTGATTTATTATGTGGAATTGCAGGCGGCGCTCGAAGAGCGATTGGTGCGGAACAAGACGGAATTTCGCCTGTCGCAAAAACCGAGTAAGCAGAATGTGGTCTGGTCGGAGCAAAATTTATTGGAACTGGAAGCCAATTATCAGTTAAATTCGGATGGCGACCTGGTGGTGGATGGGTATTATTGGAAGTTGGATAATACGCATCTGTCACCGGCCGAGGCGGCCCGGCAGATTGTGGCCCATTTTGGTTGGTAATCCGCAAAGGAACGCGAAGGTTTTATCTGCATCTCTGTAACTCGGCATTATTTTAGGTTTTGCTGGAGGGAAACATGGCGAACGTGATGGAAAAAGGGTTATTTTTAGAGGATTTGCGGGCGAAGATTCAGGAGAACGGGGAGGCGGTGACGCAGTTCCAGTCATTGACGCTGGCGCAATTGCAGTGGCAGCCGAATGCAAATGAGTGGAATGTCCTGCAATGTTTTGACCATTTGAATCTGACGCATGATTATTACACACCCAAAATTGAGACGGCGCTGGCTGCGCCACAGCCGGTTCTGTCACGCGATGTGTATCAGCCATCGTTCTGGGGGCGCATCTACATGTTTTTTTCGTTCAACCCCCGGTACAGCTTTCCGGCGGCGGCGGAGATTGCCCCGAACACGGCCGTGACTCTGGACGCCACCACCTTCACCCACTACCTCTCCCGGCAAGAAGCGTTTCTGGATTTTCTGGAACGGGTAGAGGAGGTTGACCTGAAAAACACGCGCATCCCCATCGCCAGAGGGGTGCAGTTCAACCTGGGCGACTGCCTAAAAATCCTGGCTTACCACGACGCGCTGCATATCGGTCAGGCACAGCGTGTCCTCGCCGACGCCAGGGAACACAACGTTTAGTTGGTCGCAAACAAATGACGGCCATTCTTTGATATTCTGGAGGGAAAGGTAAACCGGCTTACCAAACAGGAGGTCAAAATGATTCGTGGAGCGGAGATTGCGCTCGCAATCTATGGTATTTTGGGACGTGACTTTTACAATCAGCAATCGCAGAATCCACAACATGTTGCGTAAAAGTCAAAGTCGTGGATTGCTCGCCCGCCGACGGCACTAAAGTGCCTACTACAAACTTTCAAAGGAGCAGCGTATGTGCAGCACGTTAATCAAGGAAAGGGACACGGCCGTGACCACCCTCACCTATCCCTCCATTGCCCAGGAGTCCGCTTATCAGGAATTTCTCCACGATTATCCCAGCTATGCCACCACCCACCGCCTGACCGAATTGCGTCAGACCGATTACAAACGGCTGGATGAACAAGGCCAGATTTACCTGGATTACACCGGCGGCGGGCTGTATGCCGAATCGCAGTTGCAGCAGCATTTTGAACTGCTGCGCCGCCACGTCTATGGCAATCCCCATTCCGCCAATCCCACTTCCCAGGCGATGACGGAACTGGTGGAAGGGACGCGCCAATATATACGCCAATACTTCAATGCGGGCGATGATTACGTGGTCATTTTCACGTCCAACGCCAGCGGTGCGCTGAAGCATGTGGGGGAATCGTATCCGTTTGGGCCACACGGCCGTTACCTGCTCACCTTTGACAATCATAACTCCGTCAACGGCATCCGTGAATTTGCCCAGGCCAAAGGGGCTGAATTCATCTACCTGCCGCTCACCCGCCCCGAATTACGCATTGACCGGGACAAACTGGTGGAACTGCTGGACACCATTGACCTGGCGTACCCACACCTGTTTGCCTATCCGGCGCAGTCCAACTTCTCCGGCGTCAAACACCCGCTGGCATATATTGAACTGGCACACAGCAAGGGGTGGGATGTGCTGCTGGATGCGGCGGCATTTGTGCCCACCAACCGGCTGGATTTACAGCAGGTGCAGCCCGATTTTGTGAGCATGTCCTTTTACAAGATGTTTGGCTACCCCACGGGTATTGGCGCGCTGCTGGTACACAAACAGGCGCTGGCTAAACTGCATCGTCCCTGGTTTGCCGGGGGCACGGTCAATTTTGCCACCGTACAGGGGCGCGGCCATGTGCTAACGCCCGGTGAGGCCGGTTTTGAGGACGGCACGGTAGATTATCTGAACATTCCGGCGGTGAAAATTGGCCTGCAACATCTGGAGTCCATTGGTATGCAGACCATTGGTGAACGGGTGCGCTGCCTGACGGGCTGGTTGCTGCACCATTTGTATGCCTTGCGCCATTCCAATGGGCAGCCGATGATTCGCATTTATGGCCCTACCACCACGGTGGATCGCGGTGGCACAGTCACGCTCAACTTTTACGGCCCGGACGAAAAATTGCTCGACTACCGCCGCATTGAGGAATTGGCAAACCAGCAAGGTATCTCGCTGCGTACCGGCTGTTTCTGCAATCCTGGCGCGGGTGAAATGGCTGAGGATTTAACGCCAGAAGAAGTGCTGGGCATCATGGCTGATGAGCCGAATTTGAATTTGCCCCGCTTTTTACACATGATCCAATACCGGGAGCACAAAAGCGCGGGGGCGATCCGTGTTTCGGTGGGGTTAGCCACCAATTTTGCCGACGTGTACCGCTTTATGCACTTTGCTGCTGGCTTCCGTGACCAGACCAACCTGAACATCGGTGAGGTGACGTTTGATATTGAAAGCTGCCGGGTGATACGGGATGGGAGTTAGGAGTAATTGACGTTTTACAAATTACTGGAACAGGTCGAGTGGGTTGACATTGGCCTGGATGCGTTTGTCGTAGATGTTGAGGTGGGTGTGGTTGCCGCAGTAGGTACGGCCGTAACATAAATTCCCCAAGAAATCCATCGTATAGCCATTATTTCCTTCTGTACCCACAACTTGCCCGGTCGTCACCTCATCACCAATTGCCACGCTGTAGTCGCCATGCAGCATGATCACCGTATAAATCTCATTTTCAAGCACCAGCGTGGTATTTCCATATTCATCAATATATAAATTGGTGACAAACCCGTTGATGGGTGATCTGACAGGTTCGCCCCGCCCCGCTGCCAGGTCTATAGCCAGGTGGCCGTATGATTGGCCGTGTGGACCCTGGGTAATGCTGTAATGGTCGTAGGGGGCGGTAACAATAGTCGGCTCTGCCACATACAGCTTGCTCCCCGTGCCTCCGTTGCCAGTTGGCGGAATGTGGGCAATCTGTTCTCCTCTAGCCTGGCCAGATAGATGGACAGCTCCACCAATCATCACCAAAACTACCAACAACGCTATCACAATAACGGCTGGCATTCCTGGGGGCGCTGGGGTGTGCCATGTTGCGTCCTCATACCCTTCATCACTGAACCATTCATCATCTTCCAGATATTCAAATAGGGTGTCCTCTTCTGCGTCTTCAGGCCAGGTGGGGAAATGGGTAACGGCCGTCCCCGGTTGTGGGGGTACATAAGGATACCAGATATTAGAACTCATGTTCTAATTCTAGCATGAACGGAAACAGAATCAAATGAGAAATTGTGTATTCAGGGTGCAATGGCAAACAGGCATTTGAGATAGGCCCCTTCGGGGAAGGCGATGGGGTGATCAAGAGGATGGGCGGTGCGCTCTATTTCTTGCAACGGCCGTGCCACCTTCTCCGCCGCCTGATGGATGGTTTGGAAAAAGTGGTCGGCGGTCACATGGCTGGAGCAAGACGCCATCACCAATGTGCCGCCCGGTTTTAGCACGCCTAAAGCGAGCCGGGCCAGACGGCCGTAAGCCGTCAGCGCCCGTTCTACCTCATCCTGCCGCTTGGCAAACGAGGGCGGGTCAATGATAACCACCTCAAACAGCCGCCGCGTTTCACGCAGCTGGCGTAAAACCTGGAAGGCATCGCCTACCAATACCTCATGCTCACAAGCAGCGACCGCCTTGTTATCCTGATTACGTTTGAAGTTGCGCATGGCAGTTGCCAGGGCCGGCTGGCTCAGGTCAGTGCTGACCACCCGTTTGGCCCCACCCCGCGCCGCGTACAACGAAAAGCCGCCGGTATAAGCAAAGACGTTCAGCACCCGTTTCCCGGCCGTCAACTTTTCTATTCTGGCCCGGTTCTCGCGCTGATCCAGAAAGAAACCGGTTTTCTGGCCGTTTACCACATCTACTTCAAAATGCAACCCATTTTCCAGAAACGTCACCGACTCTTTGAGAGGTTCACCCGCTAAAAGCTGCCCATTTTCCAGTCCATACAGATGTTCCGGGTGGCGTTGGGCAAAACGACTGAGCCGCAGGATGATCCGTTGGGGGTGGGTGACGGCCGTCACCCCATCCAGCACATCAAGCAAATGGGGCAGCCAGACGGCCGTGTACAATTTCATCACCAACGTCCGGTCATACCGATCTACCACCAGGCCGGGCAGGCCATCGTTTTCGCCGTGAATCAGCCGGTAGCCGGTAGTGTGAGGTTGGGCGAGGGGGGCGCGCAGGGACACGGCCGTTGCCACCTTGTCCGCAAACCAGTCACCATCAATGTTGGCCTGCTCCCCGGTCTGTAAAATGCGCACCCGAATCGGCGAATGAGGATCATACAACCCCACTGCCAGGAAACGCCGTTTCTGGTCAAAAATCACGGCCAGATCGCCCGGCTTCCCGGCAAAAGATTGGTGGCGAATGGCCTCGGCAAAGAGCCAGGGATGCCCACCACGAATGGCCCGCTCGGCCGCCGGGCTGACGCGCAAGGCCATGCGCCGCTCGGAAGGTGGCGGAATTTCTGACAGGGTGACAGGGTGATGGGGTGACAAGGTGAGTGTCCGAGTGTCCAATAATTGGTAATCAGTGAATCATTTCCCATTCTAACGTAAAATGTGAGGTATGGCAGAGGTGACTGTTACTATTCCGGCAACTTCGGCGAATTTGGGGCCGGGGTTTGATTGCCTGGGGCTGGCGTTGGCGCTGTATAATCGCCTCACCTTCACGGCCGTACCCCCCTCATCCTCCCCCTCTCTCACCATCACCGTGGGCGGTGTGGATGCCCACAAAGTCGCCACCAATGAGACCAACCTGGTGTACCAGTGTGCAAATCTGATATTTGAGAAAGCAGGGCAACGGCCGCCTGCCCTGCACGTTCACCAGGAAAATAATATCCCTGTCGGCAGCGGGTTGGGCAGCAGTTCCACGGCCGTCTTCGGCGGCATGCTGGCGGCTAATGAACTGGTGGGACGGCCGTTTACCCCCGCCCAAATCCTGCAATTTGCCGCCGATAAAGAAGGCCACCCCGACAACGTAGCACCGGCCTGGTGCGGCGGTCTGGTCTTGGGTATAGCCCATGAAAATGGGTTGCATGTAGAACGGTTTGACATCCCCGACCTGAAAGTTGTGGTAGTCTTGCCCGACTTCCATCTGCTTACCAGCGAAGCTCGCGCTGCCCTGCCGGCCCAGGTTTCACGGCATGACGCCATCTTCAATGCGGCCCGTACCCCGCTCGTCATTCGCGCACTGCAAACGGCTGATTATGATTTGCTGGCCCTGGCGATGCAAGACACTTTGCATCAACCCTATCGCATACCGCTCATTCCGGGCATGGCGGCGGCTTTTGCGGCCGCGAAGAAAGCAGGAGCAAAGGGGGTGGCGCTCAGCGGCGCCGGCCCCAGCCTGATCGCCTTTGCGCCGGAAGGACACGAACGTATTGGGGCAGCGGTGACGGCCGTGTTCGCCACCGTTGGTCTGTCCAGCCGCACCTGGATACTGGATGTAAATACAACAGGCAGCACGATAACAACGAAATCGTAACGTGATTTAGCAAACCGCGTTACACCAGTCAACAATTCATACTTGCAAAGGGCAAATGTGTCATGCAGCAGAAGAACCACGACAGCAATAGTGCCAGCCGTAAGCGACCAACCATTGGTCTGTTTGTTGAAAACGCCTCAGATGTGGGCCAGGGTTATCACCCCAACATCTTAAATGGGGTCAATACAGCCGCCCAGGCGCAGGATGCCAACTTGCTTTGTTTTATTGGGGGGGCACTATATGGCGTTCCTGGCGTGCCATTTGACAGTCAACGCAATATCCTGTACCAAATCGCCTCGCCGGATAATCTGGATGGCCTGGCAATCATCAGCGCCATAGGTAATTTTAGGGTCGAAGAAGAGCTGCAAAACCTCAACATCCAATACCAGCCTTCAACAACAGTCAGTATTGGAGCGCTCATCAAAGGGTCGCTCAATGTCACGGTTGATCACAAAAAGGGAATGGTTGACCTCCTGATTCACCTCATTGAAGACCATAACTACCGGCGGATAGCCTTTATTGCGGGGCCAGAAGAAAGCCCAGATGCACAACTACGATATCAAGTTTATAGGGATATGCTGGCCCACTATAACATTCCATATGATCCTGCCCTGGTAGCACCCGGTTTTTTCCGCTTTGCTTCAGGAACGGAAGCCGTTCGACTATTGCTTGACGAACGGCAGGTGAATTTTGAGGTGATTGTGGCGGCCAATGATCATATGGCTATTGGAGCGATGGAGGAATTGCAGGCCAGGGGCATTGTCGTTCCTTATGACGTTGCCGTTGTTGGCTTTGATGACATTAAGCAGGCCAGTGATATTGTGCCCCCGGTGACAACGGTGAAACAACCACTTCACCAGATGGGGGGAAATGCGGTGAATATGCTTTTGGACAGGTTGGCTCATGAAGGTAACCAGGAGCAGATCGTCTTGCCAACAGAGCTGATCATTCGCCGTTCTTGTGGCTGTTTTTGGCCCGCCGGCCCATCCATTTCATGGCAATCGCAAGAGGATGTGGGGGAGATGGGGGTACAGCCTTTGCTGGCGCATCGTGAGGCGATTGTAGCCGATCTGGTTCATACGGTAGATTTTTCTGGTTTGCATGACCGGGAGAGCGCCAAAGAGCTGCTAGATACTTTTATTGATGAGGTGATGGACAAGAAGAACGGCCGTTTCCTTTCAACAGTAGACAGATTTTTGCGCTTAGTAAAAGGGGCCGGTGGTGATATTGCTTCATGGCAGGCGATGGTGACGGTATTGCGTCGTTATTTTTTGTTCGGTGCTGTTGAGGATGCGCTGTCCTGGCGAGTAGGGTCACTTTTGCATGAGGCACAAGTCTTTATTGCCGGGGAGCTGAGAACGACTGACGCACAGGGATATTGGCAAACGGAGAGCCAAAATTGGCTGCTGCATGTGATTGGCCAGTCATTGATTACAATGTTTGATCTGAAGGGGTTGATGGATACCATGGCGGAAAGTGTGCCCCGGTTGGGTATTCCCAGTTGTTACCTGGTGTTATATGAGTCGGCACGGCCGTACCGCTACCCTCAGCCACCTCCCCAATGGTCACGGTTAGTCATGGCTTACAATGAAAACGGCCGTGTCCCTTTGCCGCCAGATGGACAGCGGTTTTTAACTAGACATTTGTTGCCCAAAGACACATTGCCGACAGATAGACGATATACCATGATGATAGTACCGCTCTATTTTCGGGAAGAGCAAATGGGGTTTGTCTTGTTAGAAAGAGGTCCCAAAGAAGGTATTGTGTATGAACTGCTCCGTGGGCAGCTTTCCAGTGCCCTAAAGGGTGCTTTGTTGTTGCAGGCACACCAGCAAGCTGAGAAAGAGTTACGACAACATCGGGATCATCTGGATGACCTGGTGCAAGAACGCACCACCGCCCTGGCTGCCAGCAATGAGCAACTACGACAAGAAATCCAGGAACGTCAACGGATGGAAACGGCTTTGCGCGAAAGCGAAGAAAATTTACATGCCACCTTGCATTCCATTGGCGATGCGGTAATTGCTACCGATATACACAGCCGGATTACGCGCATGAACCCGGTGGCGGAACGATTGACCGGTTGGACGTTTGCCGCAGCAAGCGGACGGCCGTTGCCAGAAGTATTCAACATTATCAATACCGAAACGGGGGAAACGGCCGTAAACCCCGTGCAGCGCGTCTTAGCCAGCGGCAAAATTGCAGGCCTGGCAAACCACACCATGCTCATTGCCAGAGACAATACCACCTACCAAATCGCCGATTCGGCCGCCCCCATCCACGACAACACCCAAAACATCACCGGCGTTGTCCTCGTCTTCCGCGATATATCGGCCGAATATGGCATACAACAAGCTCTCAAAGAGCGAGAGACACAACTGCGCACCGTCATCGAGGCCATTCCCGACCTGGTCTGGCTAAAAGACCCAAACGGCGTCTTTCTGATCTGCAACTCTAAAGTGGAACGTCTTTATGGCGCCAAAGAAGCGGAAATTGCCGGTAAAACGGATTACGATTTTGTTGAAGAGAGTATCGCCGATAGTTTCCGGCAAATGGACCTGGCCGCCATCGCTGCTGGCCATTCCATCATATTTGAAGAGGAAGTAACTTATGCTGACGACGGGCATCAGGAGTTGATCGAAACCATCAAGATGCCTATGTATGACCCTGCCGGTAAACTGCTCGGCGTGTTAGGGATTGCCCGCGACATCTCGGAACGCAAGCGAGCCGAAGACGAGCTTAGAGAATCAAAGCAAATGTTGCGTAAGGTGCTGGATACTATTCCCGTCCGGGTATTCTGGAAAGACAAAAACGGTCTCTTTTTAGGGTGTAACCAGCTATTTGCCCAGGATGTGGGCAAGACTAACCCGGAAGAGGTGATCGGCATAGATGATTACGCTCTCAGCTCTGCCGCTCAAGCGGAGTTGTACCGGGCTGATGACCGATTTGTCATGGAAAGCGGCCACCACAAAATTAATTATGAAGAACCACAGACAACGGCCGACGGCAAGCTCGCCTGGCTCAACACCTCAAAAATCCCCCTGCACAATAGTCAGGGCGAGATCATTGGCGTTTTAGGCACTTATGAATACATCACCGAACGGAAAGAGGCGGAAAGATTGCTCCGTGAGAGCAATGAGCGTTTGCAGTTAGCCTTGCAGGCCGCCCATATGGGCACCTGGGAATGGGATGTGGTAAATGACCGGTTTGTCTGGTCGCCGGAAACGTTTGAGCTTTTTGGCGTCCCGGTGGCGGCCTTTGCGGGCACATACCAGGCATATCTGGCCTTCATTACACCGGAAAGCCGGGCCAGGGTGGATGAGCAGATCAAGCAGTTCTTGGAGGCCCCCCACCAGCAGACCATCATCCAGTATGAGCATGAAATCGTGCGCGGTGATGGCAAAGTCGCCTGGATAGAAGCTAGGGGCGCCTTGTTCCTGGACGAAACAGGCCAACCAGGGCGCATGATCGGCGTGTTTGCCGATGTGACGGCCCGCAAGATCGCCGACCGGCAACTGACTGCGTATACGGCTGAACTGGAACGGAGCAACCGGGAGTTACAGGAGTTTGCCTATGTAGCCTCCCATGATTTGCAGGAACCGCTGCGCAAAATTCAAACATTTGGTGATCGGCTGGAAAAACGATATTACCCGCTTTTGGACGAACGAGGTAAGGATTATCTGGATCGGATGCAAAGTGCCGCCGCGCGTATGCAAACGTTGATTGTAGATTTGCTGGCGTTCTCCAGAGTGCGCACGCATGGGCAGCCATTTAGCCAGGTGAATTTATCCCAGATTGCCCGGCAAGTGCTTCAAGATTTGGAAATAATGATGACAGAAACGCAGGCGGAGATAACCGTGGACGAACTGCCGGAGATTGAAGCGGATGCCATGCAAATGAAGCAGCTTTTCCAAAATTTATTGAGTAATGCCATTAAGTTTCGCCGTCCGGGGGCGCCGCCTAAAATTGACATACACGGCCGTATACACAATAGATTGTGCCAGATTACCGTCAGTGATAATGGCATTGGCTTTGACGAAAAATACAATGAGCGTATTTTCCTGGTGTTTGAACGACTACACGGCCGTGACCATTATCCTGGCACCGGCATCGGCCTGGCGATTTGTCGGCGCATTGTCGAACGGCATGGCGGATCCATTCATGCCCATAGCCAACCGGGCGAAGGCAGCACCTTCACCGTAGAGCTACCGCTCTACCAACCTGCCTCCCAGGTAAATTCAGAGAACTAAGCAACAGGCGTATTCTGGCTTATCAAACTCGCCCACAGGGGAGAAGTTTGCTAAACTTGCTCGTTGATGGCCTGACGGCCGTCCGGTTCACACAACCACTTTCCCACCTGGGTTAAAAAATTTGTTTGCTAGTTCGGCCAGCTTGCCCAAGCCGCCAGCAACTAGCGTTCAGGAGAATCAATGGACAAAACAACGTTACTAGATTGGTACCGCCAGATGGTGCTGATTCGCCGTTTTGAAGAACGCAGCGATGAACTGTACCAGCTTGAAGGTAAAATTAAAGGCTTCCTGCACCTGTACATCGGCCAGGAAGCAGTGGCCGTAGGCACCATTGCTGCCCGCGACCCACAGCGCGATCACCTGATTACTGCTTACCGCGATCACGGCCATGCCCTGGCTGTCGGGCTGGAAGCGGGCGCGGTGATGGCCGAATTGATGGGCAAAGCCACCGGCGTCGTTGGTGGGCGCGGTGGTTCCATGCACTTAGCCAGCAAAGAAAAGAAGTTCTGGGGCGGCTACGGCATCGTCGGCGCACACCT
>CAYXUZ010000146.1:0-16029 GCA_964467705.1 uncultured Ardenticatenaceae bacterium
GAGGGCGTGTGCTTTCGCCCCTTGCACCTTGCGAATCAGTTCCACACCAGCCACAATGTTGCCCCACTGGTCGCTGCCGCCCATTTGCATGACACAGTTGTGGTTGTTAAACAGATACATAAAGTCATACGCTTGCAGCAGCATGTAGCTGAATTCGGTATAAGAGATGCCATCTTCCCGCGCCAGCCGCGACTTCACCGAATCTTTGGCCATCATGTAGTTCACCGTGAAATGTTTGCCCACATCCCGCAAAAACTCCAGCAAATTGAGTTCCACCAACCAATGGGCATTATTCATGATCCGCGCCGGATTACTTTTCACCTCAAAGTCCAAAACACCGGCCAACTGCTGCTGAATGTTGACTAGATTGGCCTGTACTTCTTCGCTGGTGAGCAGGTTACGTTCATCGGAACGGCCGCTGGGGTCCCCCACCATGCCCGTGCCGCCACCCGCCAGGGCAATGGGTGTATGCCCAAACCGCTGCAACCGCGCCATCGCCATCATCGGCACCAGGTGGCCGATGTGCAAACTATCCCCGGTGGGGTCAAAGCCGTTGTAAATGGTGATCTTCTGTTTCGCCAGCACCTCCGGCACATCTTCCGTATGGTCATATACAAAACCACGCCATTTCAGTTCTTCGTATGCGTTATGGGTCACTGCTCTTCTCCTGGTAAACAAAAGGACGCGGGTTTTACGCCGCGTCCTTCTAAAATTCAATATGTGGGTTGCCAGTTATCTATGGGCAACTACAAACCTGCGCGGCAGCGTCAAGAATTTGCTGATATACCCGTAATAATAACCGAAAAAGCCCGAATTGCTCATGCCGGGATGGTAGCATCACGCTGGTGATGCGTCAAACGATTACCGAATGATAAAACTTTCCCGCCAGGCGTGATTTTCCATGTACGCCAGCCAGCCCCGCACCGTCAAATCGCCCAACTCATTATGCCGCACCGTTTGTGTTGGTGGCACGTTGGCCGCCTGTAATTCTTGCACCAGTTGAATAGTTTCCTGGCGTGTCTGGGCAAATGCCTGCGCCAGAGCGTCCATATCCAGGCCGACAGCCGGACGATAGTCGTCATATTCATCCATCGTCAGCGGCGCGCCCAGAGCCACGCGCACCCGGCTCTGGCTCCACCGTTCAATGCCGATGATGTGCCGGGCCGATTTTTGATTCCGATCATTATTGCGGGCGGATTGCATACGGCCGTACACCATCTGCCCTGTCTGCTCTAATTTCTCTGCCAACTGGGGCAGCGTATATTTCCGTCCCATCCATTCCGTATATTTGTGCGAAACAACACCAAAAACCGTCATATCACCTTTCCACTTCTCTACTCACCGTTCACCTTTTACTCTCTCCTACTTTATAACCCTATTAGTTACTATAGCAACAGTTTTCCAAAAGGCTACACCTTACTTGAGGCAACGGCCGTCATCACAAAATATCACCCCCCACACAATCCCAGGCGGCAAAACAGCGCAGGCTGGCAGGCATCAGCGAGCCAAGCGGTTTTAGCGTGAGGTAATAAGGGGTGCGGGCATGATGCAGGGGGAGGGACACGGCCGTAACCCGCAGCGCCTCCAACAAACCGGACGTCGGTGAAGTCAATAGATGCACCAGATAGACCCCCCGCTGCTGCACCGCTGCCAACCACCGCCGACACAAACCAACCAGATCATCGCTGTGCGCCGCCAGTAAAGTGATGAGCGGAAACGGCCCCAACCGGGAATAACGATACACCACCACCCCGGCAATGCATTCCTGTTGTTCCCAGACCCCAAAATGATATTGCCGGAACGGGTGCTGCCCAAACCGACGCTGCAAACTATCCGGTGTATGCTGAAAGCAGTGTCTTTGCGGCAGGGCAAAAGGGGCAAACGGGCGAACCGGCCATTGTGAAGTTAACGTCAAAGGCTCGATGGCTGCCCTGCGCCCCAAATAAAAGAGCGACGGCCGTAACTTCCCCACCACCTCATATCCATACCCCTTACTATGCCGGTCTACCTGAACCCCTTGCGCATTGGAAAAACCGACCCCCGCCACCGCGCCCCGCGCCACAAGCGCCGCATAGACAGGTTCAGACACCTGCTTGATCAAACCACGCCCCCGGTAAGCCGGATGAACAGCCATATTAACGCTCATCCCCACAAGCAGAGAATGATCACAACCAGGATGGTATACGGCCGTGAGCCAACAGCTATATTGCGCCGCCAACACATCCCCATCCCAGGCCCCCCAGGCCACCAGACGAGATTCCGGCTGCAAAAATCGCAATAGTTCAGCCATATCTTCAGCTTTTCGGTCAAAACAAGTCGCCAACAGGTGGCTCCAGGGAATCAGATGATCGGTGGTCAAAGGCGTAATGTTCATAACCAGATTGTACCGTGCCACCGCTGCCCTTTACCCACAAGACAACCGGCGATTGGCCGATTCAAACCCTCCGCGAATGTCAGGTTACATCACCTGCCACCTGCCACTTGCCACCTCTATTCCCCCTGTCCTCTCCCCCGCCATTCAGCTACAATTCCAGTGGAATTGTGAGCCATGACGCCGACCCCATTTGCCTCAGACCTGCCCCAACCGGCCACGCCCTTGATTGGCCGCCAATCAGACCTGGCCGCTATTGGTGACTATTTACAGCAGCCAGACGGCCGTTTGCTGACGCTGACCGGCCCGGCGGGCTGTGGCAAAACACGCCTGGCCCTACAGGTCGCCGCCAACCTGGCCCCCACTTTTGCCGATGGGGTGGTCTGGTGTGACCTGACGGCCGTAAGCGACGCCGCCTATGTGCCCCACATCCTGGCCGCCCAGCTGGGGCTGAGCGAACCAGGCGACCAACCGTTGCTGGATTTGCTGGCGGCACATTGTCACGGCCGTCACCTCCTCCTCATCCTCGACAACTGCGAACATTTGCTGGCGACCGTTTCTGCCCTGGTACACCAACTGCGCCAAAGCTGCCCGCGTCTGCACTTTTTGCTCACCACTCTCTACGCTACCGGTCTGCCCGGTGAAAAAGTGTGGCCGCTTGCCCCCCTGTCGCTGCCAGAGCCAACGGCGGCCCTCTTGCCCGCGCAGGCTGGTGATTATGAGGCGGTGCGGCTGTTTGTGGAGCGGGCCACGGCCGTGCGGCCCCACTTCACCCTCACCGAGCAAAACGTCACGGCCGTTGCCGCCATTTGCCAGCGATTGGACGGGCTGCCCTTAGCCATTGAACTGGCCGCCGCCCGCGTTTCCCTGCTTACCCCCGCCGAAATTGCCGCCCGCCTGGATGACGTTTTTGCCCTGCTCAGTCGTCAATCGCCCGGCCAGCTTTCCCGCCACCAGACCTTGCGGGGGATGATGGATTGGAGCTTCAACCTGCTGTCTGCGGCAGAGCAGCAGGCGTTACGGCGACTGGCCGTTTTCACTGGCCCGTTCAGTGTGGAAATGGCGGAAGCGGTGCTGCCGGAACAGCCTGCCCTGCTTAATCTGCTGGCCGACCTGCTGGACAAATCGCTGATCACGGCCGTAGCCACTCCACCGGAAACACCGCGCCGTTTTCGCCTGCTGGAAGTGGTGCGCCAATATGCGCGGGAGCAGTTGGAACTGGCCGGGGAAACGGCCGTTGCCCAAGATCATTTGCTCGCCTGGGCGGTGGCCCTGGCCGAACAGGCGCAGCCGCAATTGACCGGCCGCCAACAGGCGTTCTGGTTGGAGCGGCTGCAAAACGAGTACCCGGCCATCCGCACCGCCCTGCGTTGGGCAGCCACCAGTCGCCAACCGCAGCCGGGGCTGCGGCTGGCAGCGGCCCTGTTCCGCTTCTGGTTTGGGCGGGGCATGTTAAGCGAAGGGCGTACCTGGCTTGAAGAATTGCTGCAATTGCCAGGTGAAACGCCGCCCGTTGTGCGCGCCTGGGCGCTGTTTGCCTCCGGGCGGCTGGCGCTGCGCCAGTGGGATGTGCCCCACGCTGCCCGGCGTGGTGCGGAAAGTCTGGCGCTCTTTCGCCCGGACGCTGACCCCATCGGTCTCGCTTCGGCGTTGAGCCTGATGGCACTGGTGGCGCAGGAGCAGCATGATTTTGCGCAGGCGGCCGCCCATTACGAGGAGGCGCTGGCGCTGTTACGGCCGTTAGATGAACCTTATTTGCTGGCCGTTTTGCAGCACAATCTGGGGCTGCTTTACCATGAACGAGGGGAATACGGCCGTGCCGAAACACTCTATCAGCAAGCCATCCAGCTCAGCCAGGAACATGAACTATCCGGTCTGGGCACCGGCGGCAATCTGGCCGAGATTTTGGCCTTCCGCGGGGACTACGCCGCCGCCCAAGCCCTCTCCCAGACCAATCTGGAACGGGGCCAGGAATTGAATGACCTGTACACAGTGGCTCAGGAAAACCTGACGTTGGGGCTGATCGCCTGGTTTCAGGGGGAAACGGCCGTCGCCGCCGCCCAATACCGGCGCGCCCTGGAACTACACCAACAAATGGGCACAACCGGCGGTATCGCTTTTGCCCTGGCCGGATTGGGGGATGTGGCATTGGTAGACGGCCGTAAGGAGGAATCGCAACGGCATTACACCGAGGCGAGGCGTCTGTTTACGGAACTGCACCACGCCAAAGGGCTGGCCATCTGCCAGACCGGATTGGGTCAATGGGCGGCCGCAGCCGGGCAGACCGATGAGGCGCGGCAGCTATTATTGGATGGCTGGCGACAGGCGGAATTGTCTGGGTATGTGATTGCCGGGTTAACGGCCGTAATCGCACTGACCACGCTCCTGGCACAACAGGGCGAGCGGCTGGCAGCCGTCCGGCTGTTGGCGGCGATGCAGGCGCGGCGGCAGGTGATGGGCCTGCCCGTTCCACCCGTAGAGCGGCCCATCCTGGCTGCGCTGCAACCGATGTTGGCGGAAACGGAATGGCCGCCAACGCCTGCGTGGGAAGAACTGGTGGCCGACTATTTACCGGCTGACCCGCAACCCGACGCGCCATTGGTCACGGCCGTGCCGGAGCCAGAGATGCGCGTTTTCCTGTTAGGGCCGGTAGAGGTGTGGGCGTATAGACGACGGCTGTCACCTTCACACTGGACGTACTACAAGGCGCGGGAACTATTCTTTTACCTGTTGGCGCAGCCGCCCGCCAGCAAAGCACAGATTGGGCTGGCGCTGTGGCCGGAAGCGTCCCCGGCGCAGTTGCGCAATGAGTTTCACCGGGCGCTGTACCATTTGCGGCAGGCAATTGGGCATCCCGACTGGGTGCAGTTTAGCCAGAACCAGTACCGGCTGGCGGCGGGGGACAAGTTGTGGTGTGATTTGCAGGAATTTGAGCGGCTGTTGGCGGGGGTACGGCCGTTGTGCCGGGCGGGTGGCGTAGCTGTGGCCGACAAGGCGCAGGTAATCGCGGCTCTGGAAGAAGCCACCAGCCTGTGGCGCGGCGATTTTCTGGCCGATGTGCCGGTGGGGGATTGGGCGATTGGTCACGGAGAGGCGCTGCGCCAGACCTGCCTGGAGGCACTGTTGGAATTGGGACAGCTTTATCTGGCGGCGGCTGAGTATAAACGGGCGGTGAAAACCTTTCACCGGGTGTTGGCGCTGGACAGTTTTTTGGAACTGGCGCACCGAGAGTTGATGCGGTGTTACGGCCGTGTAGGGGAACGCAGTCAGGCCATGCGCCACTATCAAACCCTTCGCCAACTGCTCCAGGACGAATTGGGCATCCCCCCCTCGCCGGAAACCCGCCTGCTGTATGAACGGCTGCGGCGGGGGGATGAAGTTTGAGAAGTGAGCAGTAATCAGTGAGCAGTGAACAGTGAGGAGAGCAGCACGCCCTCGTGCTGCTCGTTCGCATGTGGGCATGCGAACTCCGCCGGATAGTGCGAACTCCGCCGGGCAGGTAGAAGCGATTTTAGAAGCACCCCTCTTTTATTCTTCCCCCAATCTATCTTATCAATACGAGGTGCAATGGTGGCGCAGGGGTATCAACCGGTGCAGTGGGAACTGTTTGTCATCCGGCTGACGCGGGAGACGGGCAGCCAGGGATGGCGGGGGCAGGTGATTCATCTACCTGACCGGCAGACGCATCATTTTACGTCCTGGGATGCGGCCTCCTGGGAGGAGGTACACAGCTTCATTACCGGGTTTGTGCCGGATGAGCCTCCGCCGCCAGATGCAGCGCCACGTCCGTAGTAGGCGATTTATCGCCGCCAGGAAATGGCGATGAATCGCCTACTACAAACAAAATGGGAGATCAAAATGAAACGAAAGGCCATGTTATTTTTATTGTTGTTGGGTCTGGTGTTGTTAGCTGCGTGTGGCGGTGGGGGTGAAGAAGAGGCGTCGGCAGGGGACACGGCCGTACCCCTACCCATCTCAAATGCAAATGATATTTGCGCCCTGATTCCAGCCGACCGGATTAGCGACATTTTGGGGCGTGACCTGGTTAGCAGCCCGGCGGCGTTTGATTATTACGAAGGTACAACTGTTTCCGGCTGCCAGTGGGACGGCGGCAAAGATGGGGGTGGCAATGCCTATTTTGCGTATGCGGCCGTGCTCAACCCGGATGCGTTCACCGGTTTTGACGGCGCGGAAGCAATCGCTGGCCTGGGTGATGAGGCGTATGCGGTAAATGGCCCGGACGCCGAGCAGGTGTGGGTGCGGGTGGGCAATGACAAGGCGATTGTAGCCGCCATTGGCGATGCGCCGAACCGGGACGGGGCAATGGAATTGGCCCGCTATCTGCTGGCGTTTCCGGTGGCAGGTGGGGGTGGGGAGACGGCCGTTGCCGAACCCACCAGTGAAACAACAACCGAAACAACGGCGGACACGGCCGTTGCCCCTACCGACATTCCCCTGACCACCGTGCCCCGAACGTTCACGTATGCGGGTGTGGAGTTCAAGGTGCAGGACGGCCGTATCACCAATCGCAGCCTCCTTGACCCCAACACCACCGCCGACCAGTTCCGCGCCGAATTGAACATCGAAGGCCAAAACCTGTCCGGCTTCAAAGCAGACATTAGCAACGGCACATGGCGCATTACCTTTGCTGATGGTACGGCCGTCGAGCAGTTGGGCGTAGACCCGCTGGAGATTAACGAGAGCCGTACTTATGCCGTCAGCGGTGAGGTGCTGCCCACCACTCAATGGGAAGGGGCCACCCTCACCCTCAGCGAGGCGGACACCGAACCGCTGACCATCAACCTGACCGGTGAGGAAACCATCACCGGCCAGTCCACGCCACTGGCCACCGGCGGCGAGGCGACCGGCCTGAACAAGTACGACGAATCCATCCAATACCAGGTGAAGGATGCCTCTATCTGGCTGGATGGGCCGCAGCCGGGTGGGTTTTACATTCACGTACCGTTGGGCCAGGAGTTTGTGATGGTGACGGTGCAGGCCACCAACACGGGTGGGCAAAGCGGGGTCAGTATCTATTCGGAGCAGTTCCAGATTGTGGCCGATGGGACGCCGTATGCCGTGAGTTATGACGTAAACGGGGCGCAGGCGGTGACGCTGAATACGAGTGCGGAGGTCAGCTTCTACTTCCTCATTCCAGCCAACGCCGCCAGCATCCAACTGACGGTAGCGGCTGACGGCAAACAGCCGCAGCAGATTGGCCTGCGGTAAACAATAGGGCGATGCGTCTCAAAAACGCATCGCCCTGTTATGTTTGTTTAGTGGAGATTGGTTCAATCTCAAAGATTGAACCAATCTGCTTAGGGAGTCGCCATTTACCGGGTGCTTGTGGGATTGTACTCTGGGACAGGTAGTGTAGCCGGCGCGCTGGCGCTGGCCTGGAAGGCAACATCATCTACAAACAAGTTACTGTTCAAAGAACCATCTGTAGTTGCGCCGATGCGTATAGCTACCGTCTGCCCACTATACGCTCCCAGATTCACACTGTGCCTGACCCAGCCGCCCGTGCTGGTGCTGTCACATAAATCATAATCATGGATCGTCACGCCGTTGACCTGGACAAAGCCAAAATCATAGCCACAAACATCGGCTGAAGCGATCCAATGCCAGTATGATAGATAAGGCGTGGCTGAGGGGACAGTGACACTTTGTTGGATATAAGACACATCGTCGTACTCCCCGCCCAGCCAAACGGCCCAACTACCGCCATGGGGTGCTACACCGGTAGGGAAACCAGAATTTAGAATCAAAGCCCAGCCATGAGAGGAAAATTCTGTCCAGCCAGTTGGCCCACTTTCAAAACCGGGATTGACGATGGGTGAAGGTGGTGGCGGCGGTGGCGCTGGTTTTAGAATCACAGGCAGAAACAGTTCTGTGTCAAAAACAACGGTGAGCTGCGTTAGCGCCTGGTAGGCGTCCACAATACCGGCGCCACAATTGCTGGTGTTGCAGGTACTACCGCCAGGGAAGGGCCGGGCCGTATCTTCCAGTAAGGCAAGTACCTGAGCGGGGGTGTAGGCGGGGCGCAACCCCATGATGAGGGAAGCCAGGCCAGCTACATGGGGTGTGGCCATACTGGTGCCCTGGTAAAAGGCGTAGGAATGGCTGTTGGCCGGGCTGGTTGTGCCTGTATCCAATGTGGAAAGGATGCCGTTGGTGGCAACGTTGGTTTCACCACCAGGGGCGGTCACTTCTACCACGCTGCCGAAGTTGCTGTAAAAGGCACGGTCGCCGGTACGGTCATTGGCGGCGACGGTGATGACGTTGTTACAACTGGCAGGGCTGTAATTGGCTGCATTGTCGTTTTCATTGCCGGCGGCTACTACCACCACACTCCCGGCGGCCACGATGGCATTTTGTTCAGTGGTAGAACAACTGCCCGATCCCCCTAAACTCAGGTTCAACACATCGGCGGGGTTGGCATTGGCCGGGACACCGGTTACAGATAGACCGGCTGACCAGCGCATCCCATCTACAATGTCGGAAGTGTAGCCGCCACATTTACCCAGAACACGCACTGGCAAGATGCGGGCATTCCAATTAACGCCGGCGACGCCGAGATTGTTATTGGTGGCTGCACCAATGGTGCCGGCTACGTGTGTCCCATGCCAGGAGCTATCTTGGGCGCTGTGTGCATAACCACATTCGTTAGCTAATACCCAATCACCAGGATCGGCGGGATTGTTATCACGGCCGTTGCCATCATTGGCTACAAATACATCCGCAATAAAGTCGTAGCCAGCTACGATTTTGCTGGCCAGGTCGTTATGGCCCAACAAAACACCGGTGTCTATGACGGCAACGACGGTGGTGTTGGAGCCGGTGGAGATATTCCAGGCATTAACCAGGTTGAGACCTTCAGATGTACCGGGGGTGTACATATAGTGCCACTGCTCATTAAAGCGGGTGTCATTGGGGGTAAGTTCGGGGTTGAGGAGGAGGCGTTGGGCACGGCCGTCTACCGTTTTGATCAGGTCTGGTTCCGCATAAACCACGCCATCCAGTTTTGCCATTTCCGCTGCTATGATGGCGGCTTCTTTGGGGGGCACGGCCGTTGGCAGACTCACGACATGCGCATCGCCTGACATGGGGCGCACATAGGTGACAGTTACACCCGCAGCCTGGCTCAGGGTGGGCAGTTCTTGCCCTTCCGTCTGGTTTAACATGCTGGCCTCGGCTGCCGGACCGCTAAACTGGATGATGATCTGATTGGTAGGTGGCGCCGTTGGAACAGCGAAATCGGTTGGCGTCTGCCCTTTGGAACTGGCAGTAAAAACTGCCAGCAGAAGGACAAGCGCCGTCATGACTGTAAAAAACCATTTTTTGTTCATGTAAACTCTCCTTTAATTGGAAATGTAGGTTTGTGGGGCAAGATGGCTGCTTGCCCCTTGGTGAAGTCAGGTGTGCGGGGAAGGTTTACGGCCGTACACCTGATCATACTCATGCTGCCAGGGCACAGTATACACCGCTTCCAGTCCAATTGTCGCTAAGAATTTTTCAAATTGGACTACTGATCGGTAACGGCGCAGAAACGCTTTGCCCCAGACCCCTTTGCGCCGCGTGACCAGCAGTACGCCGCCCGGTTTGAGGACGCGCACCATCTCCCGCACGGCCGTTTTGTCATCCGGGAAAAATTCTAATGCTTCCAGGCAGGTGACGGCATCAAAACAGTTGGTGGGGAAGGGCAGCCGGTCGGCTGTTTGCTGCACCAGGGTGGCGCGGTGGCGATACGGCCGTAGCTTTTCTGCCGCCACCGCCAGCATCTTGTCTGCCGCATCCAGGCCGATGATACGGCCGTGAAAGAGTGGCTCCTCTAGCAAAGCGACCGGCAGCCGCCCCGTGCCCGTGGCCACATCCAGAATGAGTGGGTTGGGGAACTGTTTCAGGTGGTGTTGTAACGGCCGTGCCAGAAAAAACGACTCAAAGTGAGGGTCTACCGCTTTTAAGTTGTCATAGCGCACGGCCGTCAGGTCATACAGCCACACCACCACCCGCCGCCCCAAAAACACCCCTTCCGTTACGATGAGCAGGTAATACAATAACAATCCTGCCAGGAATACCCCGGCCACCACACCAATCCATGCCATAGCGGGATTGTAACCGGTAATCAACAATCGGTAATCAGTGAAAGATCACGTTTTGCCACTGACATTTCACGCTATAATCTGGGCCACTTGCCACAAGCGCAGTGCATACAGTCTGCTATTAGTGCAATACAATTCGCTTTTGTGAGGTAGCAAAGCTCATTTGTAGCCTGAAATGTGAATGTCTTGCCAAAATGGAGGGAAACATGTCTCGCATTCGCCAATTGTTCCTGCTGACGCTGAGTTGTTTGTTGTTCATCGGATTGGTTTCGGCTCATCCTATTCATGCCGACAGCATTGCCCAAACCCTACCCTTTACTCAGGATTGGAGCAATACCGGCCTCATCACTACCAATGATGATTGGTCGGGTGTACCTGGTATTGAAGGGTATTTAGGTGGTGGATTGACCAGTTCCAATGATGTTGATCCACAAACTGTTTTGATAGAGGATCCTTTGCCAACGCTTGACGTTATCGCTAACCAAACGAACCCAAACATTACAAATGGCGGTGTGGCAGAATTTGAGAGCACCTACAATGTGATTGTTTTTCAAGGGTCAAGTGCGGCCGATGCCCCCTACCTGCTTATTCATCTGGACACCACCGGTTTTCAAAATATCCAGGTTTCCTACAACCTGCGCGATATTGACAGTTCGGCGGACGACGCCGACCAGCAAGTAGCTTTGCATTACCGTGTGGGCAACGCAGGAAATTATACGAATATCCCTGGTGGCTATGTGGCCGATGCTACTCAACCCAATTTAGCCACATTGGTCACGCCCATTTCCGTTACCTTACCGTCTTCCGCCGATAATCAACCTCTGGTGATGCTGCGGATCATGACCACTAATGCTGTGGGTACCGATGAGTGGGTGGGGGTGGATGATTTGAGCGTGACCGGCACATTTACCAGCGATTTTCCACCGGCCGTCAGCAGCCATGCCCCCGCCGCAGATGCCATGGGGCAGGCGGTGAACGCCCCCGTATCCGTCACCTTCAATGAAGCGGTGACAATTGCTGGGATAGTGCCTATTGTCTGTTCCCTGAGTGGCGTCCAAAACATTACCCCCACCACCGGCGATAACCTGACCTATGCCTTGCCTCATGCGGACTTTTTGCCAGATGAAAGCTGTACGGTGACGCTGACGGCCGTGCAGGTGACAGACGACGATACCGACGACCCACCGGATACGATGGCCGCCGATTTCACCTGGACGTTCTCCACCGGCCTGCCCATCATCAACGAAATTCATGCCGACCCGGACCCCACAAACGGTGACGCCAACGGAGATGGAACAATTGATGTTACCGATGACGAATTTGTGGAGATCGTCAATCGCACTGGTGCGCCGCTGGATATGTCTGGCTGGACATTGGCCGATAGTGTACAGGTGCGTTATACCTTTCCGGCCGGCACGATTATTCCTGCCAATTGTGTACTGCTCATTTTTGGCGGCGGTACACCCACCGGCAACTTCGGCGGGGCCATTGTGCAGGCTCTTACCATGGGCAGCCTGGGGCTAAACAATGATGGTGACACGGTCACGCTGAGTGAGGGCGGGCAGGATTACGCCATTGTCAGTTATGGTGCTGAAGGGGGGATGAATCAATCCCTGACGCGGGACCCAGATGTGGTGGGGACATTGCCGCTGGTGCTGCACAGTACGGCCGTCGGTTCTGGCAGCGCGCTCTTTTCCCCCGGTACACAAATCAACGGCACGCCCTTCAGCGGGTGTAATGCCTGCGGCAATACCGCCACCCTCATTCACACCATTCAAGGCAGTGGCGCGGCCAGCCCGCTAGACGGCCAGATTCACACCATTGAGGGCATTGTGGTGGGGGATTTCCAGACCGATGTCAGCATCAACGGCTTTTATGTGCAGGAAGAGGATGCTGACGCTGATGCCGATCCACTCACCTCGGAGGGGCTATTTGTCTACTACCCGGCGTTTGCCGTAGATGTGAGCATGGGGCAGCGGGTGCGGGCGACGGGCACGGTGGCTGAAGTTTTTGGCCTGACGGAGTTGACGGCGGTGAGCAATGTGGAGGTGTGTGGCGGTACGGCCGTGCCCACTCCCCTCACCCTCACCTTACCCTTCTCCTCCACCACCTTCCTGGAACGCGCCGAAGGCATGTCCGTGACGCTGTCCCAAACATTGACCGTGAACGAGACCTATCTCCTGGGACGATATGGCGAGTTGGTGTTGAGTAACGGCCGTCTGTCCATCCCCACCAACGTCGTCAGCCCCGGCCTGCCCGCCCAAAACTTACTGGCCCAAAACCTGCTTAATTTCCTGATTCTGGACGATGGCAGCACGCTGCAAAACCCGGATCCCATCATCCATCCCGCGCCGGGGTTGACGGCCGTCAATACCATTCGCAGTGGCGATACCATCAGTGGCGTCAGCGGCGTCCTTACCTTTAGTTGGTCTGGTTCTGGCGGCACGGACAATTACCGGCTGCATCCCACCGGCGTACCCACTTACACCCACACCAACCCGCGCACGGCCGTGCCCGCGCCCATCAGCGGCGCCCTGCGCGTGGCCAGCTTCAACCTCCTCAACTACTTCAACGGCGATGGCCTGGGCGGCGGCTTTCCCACTCTACGCGGCGCAGACACATTGGCCGAATTCATCCGCCAGCGCGATAAAACCATCCCGGCTATTTTGGCGCTGGATGCAGACATCATCGGCCTGATGGAACTGGAAGATGACGGCTACGGCCCCAACAGCGCCATTGCCGATCTGGTAGATGGCCTGAACGCCGTCGCCGGAGCGGGCACTTATGCCTATGTTGATCCCGGCCTGCCGGAGTTGGGCGGTGATGAGATTGCGGTGGGGCTGATTTACCGGCCGGGTGTAGTCACATTAAACGGCGTCGCCACCACCGATACGGGCGCGTTTGCCGCCCGCAACAGGCAGCCATTAGCCGCCACCTTCACCGAAGTAGGTAGCGGCGAACTGTTCACAGTGGTCGTTAATCACCTCAAATCAAAAGGCAGCCCGTGTGATGATGGTACGGCCGAAGACCCCGACAACGTATTTCCCGACGATCCCGATACCGGCGACGGGCAGGGGAACTGCAACCTGACCCGCGTCATCGCTGCCACCCAACTACACACGTGGCTGGTAACCGACCCCACTGGCAGTGGTGATCCCGACTTCCTCATCATCGGCGACCTGAACGCCTACGCCAGAGAAGACCCCATCACCTATTTGCGTACCAATGGCTACATTAACCTGGAAGCAGACATCAATCCGGGCGTGTACTCGTATGTTTTTGGAGCACAGGCCGGGCAACTGGACTACGCCCTGAGCAGTTCCAGCCTGACCGGGCAGGTGGTGGGCGCAACCACCTGGCACATCAACACCGATGAGCCGGGTGTGCTGGATTACAACATGGAATTCAAATCGGCCGGGCAACTGGTTAGCCTTTACAATCCCGACCATACCGTGCCTCTGACCATGACCCGGCCATTATCGGGTTGCAATTAGGGGCAACGGCCGATTACAGCGACCTGGACAGCTTCTACGGCACGGCCTGGCATGTGGGCAATGGGGCGGTGCGTTTGGGCACATTATGGGATGCGGATAACGCTCATACCTTTGGCGTGGATGATACAACTGATGATGGCGTGCAGCGAGGCCCCGGCTCTGGCCCCGGTGGGCAGTGGCAGCCAGGGCCAGACGGCGGCTCGTTGGACATTACGGTGACGGGCAGCGGCAACGGTTGCCTTTATGCCTGGATTGACTGGAACAAAGATGACTCGTTTGACGACAGTGACACGCCGGAAAATCTGGAATACATCATTCGTGGTGAAACGACGGGCAGCGGTAACTACAGTTTTGAAACGCCCGCCGATGAGTTTGAGCCACCGCCGGGCACACCGGGGGATCCCCAATCCTACCATTTGCGGGTGCGGTTGTATGAAACGTGTGGCTCCGGGCCAACGGGCGTAGCAATCGAAGGAGAGGTGGAAGATTACGAGATTGAATTCACGCCAACGGCCGTGACCCTGCAATCTTTCCGCGCCGAACCTGTTATCGTCCCCTGGCTGCTGCTGGTTTTGGTGGGGATGAGTGCGGTCATGTTGTGGGGGTACGGCCGTCGCCGCACCGGGTGAGCAGTGCAAGGCACAGGGCAAAACCTTTTGATCGGGCTAATGCCTGACGCCCTGTGCCTGGCACTTTTAGCTAAACTGCCCCGTCACAAAACGGCGGGCCGTCTCGGCCAGGATGGCCGCGCCAACGGGCAGAACCCGCTCGTCAATATCAAAAATGTCGGTGTGATGATTGCGAATCAGGCCATCATCAATGGCCGCGCCCAGCATAAACATGGCCCCCTTCGCCTGTTGGGTCATATAGGCAAAATCTTCCGCGCCCATGCCCAGTTCGTCGCTGACAACGGCCGTCTCCCCCACCAGATCAACCGCTACATCGCGCATCCAGTCGTTCACTTCGGCGTCGTTAAACAGCGCCGGATACCCTTTGTGCAGTTTGAACTGGTAACGGCCGCTCATCAACTCGCTCAACTTGAAGGCATTTTCAATTTCCGCCCACAACTGTTCGCGCACTTCGGTATCCACCGACCGCACCGTGCCCTGAATGTACACCTCGCGGGGGATGACGTTGGGGGCCGCGCCGCCGCGAATTTCACCTAGACTGATGACACACGGCCGTGTCGGGTTAATGCGCCGCGAGGGGATACCATACAGCACCGGCAAAATGGTAGAGAGCATAAATAACGGGTCGCTGCCCCGATGTGGATACGCCCCATGCCCACCATCGCCATACAGCCAGGCTTCAAACGAATCTACATTTGCCAGCGCATAGCCATCGCGCAGGGCAATCTCCCCCGCCGGACGGTGCGAGGCCACATGCAGGGCGATCACGGCGTCTATGTCTTTCAAGGCGCCATCGTCAATCATGGCCGTGGCCCCGCTGATGCCGTTTTCGTCAAACGCCTCCTCCGAAGGTTGGAAAAGCAGCCGCACTGTACCCTGCCATTGCTCGGCCACCAGACTTTGTTTGAGTAGATGGGCTGCGCCCAGCAGCATGGCCGTGTGCGAATCGTGGCCGCAGGCGTGCATGACGCCGCTGTTTTGGGAAGTGTAGGGCTGGTTGGTTTTTTCCAGGATGGGTAGCGCGTCCATATCGGCGCGGATGGCGATGGTGGGGCCGTTGCCTGTGCCGATGGTGCCCACTACCCCGGTACGGCCGACGCCGGTCTGCACCGGGATGCCCAACTCATGCAGCGTATCGGCCACCAGTGCGGCCGTGCGGAATTCCCGGAAACCCAGTTCTGGATTGGCGTGAATATCCCGCCGCAAACGGACTAATTCATCTTGTAGTTCTTGTGCTTTGTCTAACATTGTTCCTTCCTCTCTTGTTGGAAATGGTCATTTTGGATACCACATCCGCTTTGTTGCTCGTGGCGAACTTATGCCGCCTCGCCACAGCCACTCAATCTGCTGGCGTGTACGCCCATGCGCCAATGAAGGGCGGCAGGACGAGCACTGCATTTTTCGCCACTGCTTCCTCGCGGATGCGGGCGGCG
>CAYXUZ010000147.1:0-5618 GCA_964467705.1 uncultured Ardenticatenaceae bacterium
CGGTCTCTTTGGCCGCCTGCCGGGCAGCATTCAGTTCATCCACCGTGATACCCAGTTCATCGGCCAGGGCAGCATCATAATTTTCACCATTGAAGAAACGCGGGCCTTGCATACGGCCGTGACCCATCCCCATCATGCCCATACCACTCCCCGGCACAATCGGGGACTCCTCAACTTCAGGAACTGGTGTTGCCTCCGGCGTATCATCCTGCGCCAAAGTCATGCTTGAGCCAATCAGCGCCGCCAATGCCAGCAGCACAATCAACACACCACCAATTTGAATCATTCTACTTTTCATAATGAACCTCCGTTTGTTCAAGTTTTCAATGCTGGCAGGGTAACATGCACCTGTTCAAAAATTGTGAAGAAACCTTAACAACTATGTAATCTCCACCAACGCCAAACAAAACGACTGACTTTCCACACCAGCCTCGCTCTTGCTTTTCCCCAACCCCATCCCCTGTGGTAAAATCCGCCAAACTTGTGAAGGAGTAACTTTATGGCCATCATTCGCATTGAAAACATCGCCCAGTACGTTGGGCAGCAAGTCACCATTCAAGGCTGGCTCTACAACAGCACCCACAAAGGCAAGCTCATCTTCCTGCGCCTGCGCGACGGCAGCGGCATGACCCAGGGCGTCGCCTTTCGCCCCGAAGTCGGCGACGAGCTTTTTGAGAAGCTCAAACAACTGGGGCAAGAAAGCTCCCTCATCGTCACCGGCCTGGTGCGCGAAAACGAACGCGCGCCCGGTGTGCCCAAAGGGTATGAAGTCGGCATCGAGCAAGTCACCGTCCTCCAGGAAACCCACGACTACCCCATCACCCCCAAAGAGCATGGAGTCGAATTTTTGATGGACAACCGCCACCTCTGGCTGCGTTCCAGCCAGCAGTGGGCGATTATGCGCATCCGCACCACCATCAAGCGGGCCATCATTGACTTCCTGGACAACGAAGGCTTCCTGAACATAGACACCCCCATCATCACCCCCTCCGCCGCTGAGGGCACCAGCACCCTGTTTGAAGTGGATTACTTCGAGGAACAGGCCTATCTGGCGCAAACGGGGCAACTTTACAACGAGGCCAACATCGGCGCGTTCGGTCGCGTCTACTGTTTTGGCCCCACCTTCCGCGCCGAAAAGTCCAAAACCCGCCGCCACCTGGCCGAATTCTGGATGGTCGAGCCAGAGATCGCCTTCTGTGACCTGAATGATTTGATGGCCTTTGAAGAACGCTTCGTGGAATACATTGTGCAAACCACCCTGGCCAAACGCGGCCCGGAACTGGAACTGCTGGAACGGGACACCACCGCCCTGGCAAACATCCGAGCGCCTTTCCCCCGCATCAGTTACGACGAGGCAATCGAGCGTATTCACGCCATCCGCGCCGCCACCGACGACCCGGAATTAAAAGGGCTGCTACAAATTGAATGGGGGGACGATTTTGGCTCGCCGCACGAGACGGAATTAACAAAGCAGTTTGACCGACCCGTTTTTGTGTATGGCTACCCGACACAGGTGAAGGCGTTTTACATGGAGCCGTGGCCCGGCCGACCGGAAGTGTGCAAAAGTGTAGACCTGCTGGCCCCAGAAGGGTACGGCGAAATCATCGGCGGCAGCGAGCGCATGAGCAGCCCGGAACTGCTGGTGACCGCCATTGAACGGCACCAACTACCATTGGAGCATTACCGCTGGTATGTGGATTTGCGCAAATATGGCAGTGTGCCGCACAGCGGTTTTGGCCTGGGGCTGGAGCGCACGGTGGCCTGGATTTGCGGCATTGAACACATCCGCCAGACCAGCCCCTTCCCGCGCACGTTGAACCGGATGAATCCATAAAGAGAAGATGGGGAGATTGCCTGCCTATCTCCCCATCTCCCCCCCACCATCATGCAATCTAAAAACCGCACTCTCTGGCAAATGATCGGCCTGGGGATTGTGGTGGTGGCGTTGATAGTGTTGGCGGTGGCATTTGTGGATGTCACGGCCGTGTACCAGGAATTGCGCCGCGCCAGACCGGTGTACCTGTTGGCTTCGTCACTATTTTTGTTGGCCGGGTTGGCCTGTTTTGCCGCTCGCTGGCGATTTCTGCTGCGCGGTCAGCCGGGATTCTGGCACACCTTTCACGCCTGCAACATTGGCCATGCCGGGAATATGCTGCTGCCGGGGCGGGTGGGTGAACCGGCGCGCATTGTCGTCATGGGACAGGATGGCTCAGTCTCTTACACCGAGGCAACTTCCAGTTTTGTGGTAGAGCGATTGTTTGAACAGATGATGCGGCTGCTGGCGTTAGGCACGGCCGTGACCCTCGGCAGCGGCATTACCATCACACCCGGTACGGTTGGCGCTGCTCTTCTGCTTTTGGCGAGCATGTTCAGCCTTATTTTTTGGCTGGTACGCAACCGGGAGATAACGCATCGGAAGGGTACGGCCATGCTGAGCAAACTGCCGCGTGTCACCCCCGAAAAAGCCGACCACTGGCTCAACGACCTGCTGGACAATCTGCAATATGTCTCCTCCCTGTCCCACACCACCCAAACCATTGGTTGGTCGCTGTTGAGTTGGCTCTGCTTCTGGGCATTTTTTTATGTGGTGCTGCTGGCGCTGGGCGACCAGATTGCGGCGGCTGACCGCTTGCCCATCTCCATTGGGGCATTGGCGCTCTCGCCACCGTCGGCCGCCACCCAGCCGGGCTTGTTTCATGGGTCGGTGGTTATTCCGCTCACGGCCGTTGGCTACGACCGCAACCTCCTCACCGCTTATGCCATTCTCTTGCACATCATCGAAATGTTCTGGATTGTCTCACTGTCCATGATTGGGTTGGTGCAAACCGGCCTTTCCGTTTCCTCCATCATCCGCAAACCCTAAACCGATTCTCCCCCCTATCCTTCATATCTCCGCCCCCCACTCCCGAATAGCTTTAATTTCACTTGCCAGCCGTTCATACTCAGTCATCGGCAGCGGTTCCAGACCGTACCAGACACGCTCATATGTCACGATAATGGGCGTTAGAGATGGGATAATGGCCTTGTGGACTCTTTCTTGCTGCAACAATTCCAGATTAGTCCGGTTACGGTCAAAACGCAGCGCCCCCTTTTCGTCCAGTATCAGCAGCATAGCCAGGAAGAGGCGGCGAGCCGCTTCACGGTAATCGCCTTTTTCTACCAATTGACGGCCTTCATGAACGGCCGTCATCGCCTGGGAGGATTCTTTTTCTTCTGGCTCCGGTTCGGCTTCTGCCCCCTGCCACAATAACAAGATTACGGCGGCCACGATCAACCCTACGGCCACGACAAGGGCAACCAGCAATAACAGCCGCCGATTATTCGTCACTTCCGATTCTGACGTCTCCCGAACAGCAGTAGTTACAGCGGGCACGGCCGTTGGCGGGGGCGGCGGATTACCGGCAATGGTCGTCGCCAACGCCGGGGGCTGGCTGGGGTCACTGGCGTCTGTACCGGTTTCACCCGGCAAAGACTCTGTGGTTTCTGATTGTTGATCTGCTATTTCAGTACCAGCATTACCACCATCTGTTGCCTGATCAGGCATCGGCTGACCGGCTTCACCACCAGGCACATTCACCGACGGCGCGCCTGGCGGGGAATTGTCTGGTGAGGGATTGTCTGGCGGCGACATGCCGGGCGCTGTGGCGCTGCCTGCACCCGCAACTGCCGCACCTGCCAGCGAATGACCACTTGATACATTTCCGGCTGAAGGTGAAGAGGATAACGGGCGAGTGATCGCGCATAACTGGCTGGGACATAACCCGCTGAGATATTGGTCGGCGCGGGCTGCATTACATGGCTGGGGCTGCAACGCCTGCGCCGCCCCCTCATGGTTGACACGTATGATCGAGCCATCGGGGAATTGCACGGCCGTCATCTGGGAAAGGGCATGGGCAACGGCCGTCATCGTCTCCCGACATTGAGCTGCATCATTCCCGGCGCGCAGTATCTGGCCGCGATATTGGGCAATGGCACTCAAATACGCCTCCAATGTCACCGTTTGTTGCACAGCACCAGCGCCGTAACCTTGCCCGCTAAGCAACCAGCACAGCCCCACCACAAGTAGGAAAAGACGCCACCATCTGGATTGAATGTGCGTGACTTTGTGTACCATCGGGCGCATTGTAGCACGATGTAGGTCTCTGTTGACAGGGATAGGCCATTTTTGCTAAACTGATTGTGAAATTCGTCACAATTTCACTTATCAACTCGCCCAAACCTGCATATATGGAGTTACATATGTCCACAGTTGTTGTCAATCACACATCAAAAAAGAATCTCAATCACCCGCCTGGCCCCAATCCACCCTGGCCGTTTGGCATTATTCGCCAGTTTCAAGGACGGCCGTTAGCCAAAATGGAGGAGTTGGTCGCCCAATACGGTGACGCGGTGCGCTTCCGCGCCGTTTTGCACTTCTACGGCTACATCTTTTGCCACCCCGACCACAACAAACAGATTTTGCAGGACAACAACAAGAACTACACCAAACTGCCCCACCCCAGCCTGCTGCTGATCACGCCAGTAGTGGGCAATGGCCTGCTCACCAGCGACGGCGACTTCTGGCGGCGGCAGCGGCGGCTGGCCCAGCCCGCCTTTCACCGCCAGCGTGTGGCCGATTTTGCCACGACCATGACCGACGCCACCAGCATGATGCTGGACAAATGGCAGGACGGACAATCGTTCAATCTGGCCGAGGAGATGATGCACCTGACGCTGGAGATTACCGGGAAAACACTGTTCAGCATTGATCTGACGCGGGAGGCAGATACGGTGGGCGAGGCGTTCACGGCCGTGAACAGCGAAATTGGCGCCCTCAGCAGCATCGCTTTTGCCTATGAACGGCTGCGCTACGTTCCCTGGTGGCACAGCACGCGCGTCATTCGGCAAAACACGGCCGTGCTGGACAACATCGTGCAAAAAATCATCAACGAACGGCGGCAGTCTGGCATACAAAAAGATGACCTGCTGGGGATGCTGATGGAAGCCCGCGACGAAGAAACGGGCGAAGGCATGGACGACCGTCAATTACGCGATGAAGTGATGACGATTTTACTGGCCGGGCACGAAACAACGGCCGTCGCCCTCAGTTGGGTCTTTTATCTACTGTCCCAACACCCACACGTCCGTGTGCGGTTGGAACAAGAACTGACAGATGTGTTGGGCGCGGGGCGCGCTGGCCGTACACCCACCATGGCCGACATCCCCCAACTGCCTTACACCACGATGGTTATTGAAGAAGCGATGCGGCTCTACCCACCCGCCTACGCCCTGGGGCGTTTCGGCCACGAACCGGATGTCATCGGCGGTTATGACATCCCCGCCAACACCATCGTCACCCTCAGCCCCTACCTCACCCACCGCCATCCCGATTTTTGGGAAGAGCCGCTGCGGTTTAACCCGGAACGCTTCACGCCGGAGCGGGTGGCCGAACGGCCGCGTTATGCCTACCTGCCCTTTGGCGGTGGGCCGCGCCTGTGCATCGGTAACAGCTTTGCCATGACGGAGGCGATCTTGCTGCTGGCGACCATCGCCCAACGCTTCCGCGCCGAACTAAAACCCGGCCATCAGGTAGAAATAGAGCCGCTCATCACCCTGCGCCCCAAAGGTGGCCTGCCCAT
>CAYXUZ010000147.1:5660-6064 GCA_964467705.1 uncultured Ardenticatenaceae bacterium
AGTCACCCATTCCCTCTCTATAATCCGCCTCACATTTTTTCAACGCCGAGACGCTGAGGCGCAGAGATTTTTTCGCGTTTCTTCGCGTACTTCGCGGATCAAGGAAGGTTTATGTCTCACAACATTCGTTTGTTCACGGCCGTACTTCTCATCCTCCTGGGATTCACTGCCTGTTCCGGTGAAGAGGAGGACACGCCCACGCCAACGGTCAATGTTCAATTGCCAACGACCAATTCGCCTACTCCCACCGCTGAACTTCCGCCCACCAACGTTCCCGCGACACCAACTACCGAGAACGAGACACCGATTACCGATAACCGATTACCGATTACCGCCCCCGGCCCTTACCCTGACCTTAGCCGCGAACCCATCCAAGAAGCAGAACGATTGACGGCCGTGCAGCT
>CAYXUZ010000147.1:6074-15756 GCA_964467705.1 uncultured Ardenticatenaceae bacterium
AATTACCCGCTTGACCGCGACGACATTGCCTTGTTCGTGGCTTACAAAGGGGCCACGCCGCCATCAGATGACTATACGCCCATGGCCGAGGTGCTGCCGGTGGGTACGCGCCAACAGATTACTGTGAACAACACTGACACCAACGTCAACACCACCGCCGAATTTGTCCTGCAACACGTCAGCGACCACGCCTATTTCTGGTTTGATACCACGCCTGGCCTGGACGAACCCTCCCAACGAGACCTGGAAGAGATGGGTGCAGGGTTTGATGAAATTTATGAACGCACCCGCCTCTATTTTGGCGAAGAAGCCAGCCCTGGCGTGGATGGCGATCCGCGCATCCACATCGTCAATGCCTCGCCGGTCAATTTGTGCGACATCGGCCCGGACGAACTCGATTTTTGTTACCTGCTCGGTTATTTCAGTTCCCATGACCTGGTGCCCCAAAGTGTAGACCCCACCTCCAATGCACGCGAGATGTTTGTGATGAACGGCCGTGAATTTGGCTGGTTTGGTTATCTGGACACGCTGGCACACGAATTCCGCCACATGATCGAGGAAAATTACGACAGCAACGACTGGGATTGGGAAGTGGAAGGGTCGGCCATGCTGGCGGAAGAACTGGTTGGTTTTCCCGGTGATGGCATTGACCGGGCCAACCTCTTTCTGGAGGAGCCGGATCAGCAGCTCAACCGCTGGACGGACGGCGACACCATTCCCCATTACGGCCAGGGTTATTTGCTCAGCCGCTACATCTTCAACCGGCTGGGCGAAAAGGTATACCGCGATTTTGCCACCCACCCGGCTCCCGCTTTTACTGCGCTGAATGAACTGGCGCAAACGCACAATCTGGATTTCGGCAGTGGCATGGAACTGTGGCTGGATTGGCTGGCGGCGTTAGCCATTCACGACGCGCCGGGCGCGCCGGACAAATATGCGTTGGCTGATGGGGTGGACACGGCCGACATCCACTCCTTACCCAATTCAGAAACCACCGTCAACCAGTTTGCCGCCGATTATTACGAAATTCCCGCCGGTCAAAAGAGCGCGCTCACCTTCACCGGCAGCAACCACGCGCCGCTGCTGCCCGTGCTGCCCACGTCTGGCGCGCATATGTGGCTGGCCAACCGCGCCAATTACAGCAGCGCCCGATTGACTCGTGCGTTTGACCTCACGGCCGTGCCCGCCGCCACCCTCACCTACGACGTCTACCACGACATTGAAGTGGGTTACGACTTTGCCTACGTCACCATCTCCACCGATGGTGGGCAAAGCTGGCAGCCGCTCACCGGGGCGCAAATGCAGGGCGAAGCATTTGAGGATGACCCTTCCGATTCCGCCCTGACCGACCGCTTTTACACCGGCGAAAGCGACGACTGGGTGCAGGAAACGATTGACCTGACTCCCTTCGCCGGGCAGAACGTACTCATCCGGTTTGAATACGTCACCGACCCCATCCTCACCTTTGGCGGGCTGGCGCTGGACAACATTGCCATCCCAGAAATTGGATACGCTGACGATGCGGAATCGGACATGGGCTGGACGGCCGAAGGGTTTGTGCGGGCCACTGGCTACGTGCCCCAAATCTGGCATCTCATTCTCATCACCTTTGATGAAAACGGGCCGGTGGTGCAGGGAATCCCGTTGTCGGCAGACAACACGGCCGTCATCACCCCACCCAACAGCGACCAGGACAGCATCCTCATCATCGCCGCCGCCGCCCCCATGACCCTGCTACCCGCGCATTATCAGTTATCGGTAAACGGGAATCGGTAATTGGTGTATGCTTGTGTCAGCTGTTCATTGCAAGACCATTCACAATTACCAGGAGGAGAGAGATGCCCAAACCACCTAAAATAACCAAAGCCGAGGTAATTAACCAGATCGCGACACAGCTTCAAGAACCAATTTCCCTGGAGGAATTTGTAGATAGAGTTTTGTTCATCTGGCCTTCAAATGCCAAAAATCCCAGAGCGGCCGTGCGCCAGGAAATACGCGACCACCATCAGGGTAAAACTGTCATTTTCACCGACAAGGATACGCTGACGCCCATCAAAACAGCCCTGGCCGATGTGCGATTTCGGGTGAGTTTATCACGTGAGGAATTGCAGAAAGAGTTATTTTTTATCTTTCCGGCTTTCATGTTTTTTGTTCCCCAAGATTTCCCTCCTGAAAATATCCAATTTGTAGACGTAAATGATCAGGCGATTCCGGGGGATGCTACGGCCGTGACCTTCACAGCCAAAAGCATATTGGGCGAATACAGTTATAAAGTCCCGGCATTATCTTTGGGCTGGTGGTTCAAAAAACTAAACCTGTCCCGCAAGGACAGCCTGCTGGTCACAATTTTGGACGTAACAACGGCTAAATTCCGCTTGCAACCGGAACGCCATCACGAAAACCGCCATCATCAGAAAGATATTGCCACTGTCAACCAACAGATGGCCGACAGGCTCTTTGCAATGCTAGAAGAAGCCCAGGATGACCACTTGTGGGCCAGCGCAGCTATTCCCACGGTTTATGCCTACCTGAAGAATGAATCTGTGTACCCGGCTGACCATTGGACAGAACTGCTGGTAAAAGACCAACGGATGCGCTGGGATGATCCCTGGATTACTTATAGTGAGTGGCAATCGCCTTTTGAAAGAATCTTTTTGGGTAAGCCACGGCAACGGCCGTCTCCACTGCCCAAGGTTTCAAAAGAGCAAAAACAACAAATTTACCGTTTTCATGTATCACCCACCCATCAAAAGAATTTGTGGCGCAGATTGAAATTGAAGGTGGCAAAAAACTGGCTGACTTGAACCGCTTCCTGGTGAACCAGTTCAAACACGAGTCTGACCACATGGCCGGGTTTTGGAAGCTGATCCGGCGCGGCAATACCAAAAGATTTCGTGAAGTGGAAGTGGCTACGATCGACCCCTTTGGTGACGGTGAAGGCGCAAACAAGTTTATTGCCGGTCTGGAATTACAACCAGGTGATAAACTGAAGTACGTCTATGACTTTGGCGATTGGTTTGAATATATCATTGAACTGGAAGCTATCAATGACCCCGAAAAAGAGGTTCAATACCCCCGTGTGGCAGCCCAAAACAAACCCCGCTACCAATATTGCAGTTCTTGTCATGCCCAGGGGCGCAAAACTATAGCTGTCTACATTTGCATTAACTGTTCAAACAGGCGGCAGCAAGATGCACTTCTTTGTAAGGAATGCATTGAACCAGACCATGAAGATCATTACCTCGATGAAATAATCTATTGAACTGAAAGGAAACTACATGAACTTCAAATTCTTCATCACGTTGTTTATTATGATTGTGATGCTGGCGGCGTGCAGTGAGCCGGAGCCGACGCTGGAACCTGCGCCGACCAACACGGCCGTACCTGCCAGCCCCACACCAGCCCCCGTTGAACCTACGGCCGTGCCCACCGAAGAGCCAACAGCTACGGCCGTGCCCGCCGAACCCACCCCCGAACCAACGGCCGAACCGATTACCGATAACGGATTACCGATGACCGACGACCAGGGCGGCCCCGTCGCCGTCACCGGCCTCGTCACCTACACCAACCCCTTCTTCACCCTCGGTGTGGCCGCCCCGGTCGTCATTTTGGAAGACCAGGCTGGCTTTGTAGACCGGGACAAACAGTACATCTTCCCGGTGGAGTCGCAGACGTTGGGGCAAATCACCTCCGACTTTTACACCTCCCCCTTCTCCTACTCCATCGCCCTGCCCATCGAACCACAGGGCGCGCTGCGCGACGTAGATTTTGACGGTGAAGAAGAGACTGGCGTGCAGGTATTTGCCATCGCCTACTGGACAAACACCTTTGGCGATCCCTTTCTGGAAGAGCGCGACCTGGGCGGCGGCGGCTGGTCTACCGCCTACGCCTCCACCGCCATCAGCCGCGACCCGGCGCATGACCGCGAAATTGTGGGTGGCAAACTGCTGGTCTACGCCCCCGATGATCAGCAAGAATTTCCGCAAAACTTCGGCCCGGATGGGCTGCTTTTCACCGGCGACGAAGAGATGATCACCCTACCTGCTGGCTACACGATGGTCAATCTGGACACCGACCCGTTCACCTTTGACCGCAACCGCGAGCAGCGCGTAGACCTGATCGAGCCGGACGGCGCGGCGTTGGTAGACTACTCTGACCTGAGTTATGCCGAGGCGTTTAACGCCCTGGTGGATCAACTGATCAACGAGTACGCCTTTACCGAATACAAGAACATTGACTTTGAGGCGCTGCGGGCGGAGTTCCTGCCCCGTTTTGAAGAAGCGGACGCCGATGGCGATGACCTGGCCTATCGCCGCGCTCTGCGTGATTTTGCCTGGCGTATCCCGGATGGGCATGTGGCCGGCCCGTTTGTGCAGGAAGATTTCCGCGACGCGGTGTTAGGCGGCATTGGGCTGGCGATCAAGGAGTTGGATGATGGCACGGCCGTCGTTACCTTCCTCAGCGATAACGGCCCGGCAGCACAGGCGGGCATTGAACTCGGCGCAGAGATTATCGCCATCAACGACCTGCCCATCACCGAACACATCAGCCAGACCGTCTCCCACTTTGGGCCATACAGCACCGCCCACGCCGAACGGGAAGACAAGCTGCTGTTTGCCGTGCGTTTTCCGATTGACACGGCCGTAGCCGTCACCTACCAAAACCCCGACGGCAGCCAGCAAACGGCCGAACTCACCGCCAATTCTGAACTGGACAGCTACTTCTACTGGGTAGACGAAGAAATTGGCGACGGCCTGCAACTGCCCGTCGAATATGAACTGCTGGACGAAGGCATCGGCTACGTTGCCATTTACAGCTTCTCCGACAACGACGTGCTGACGGTGCAGCTATGGGAACGGATGATTCGTGATTTCAAAGAGGCCGAAGTCCCGGCCATCATCATTGACATGCGCCACAACGGCGGCGGCCGCGGCTTCCTGGCCGACCAGATGGCCGCCTATTTCTTTGATGAAGCGTTGGAACTGGGCAATACGGCCGCTTATGACCGAGATCGCGGCGAATTCCACATGGACGAAGAGCCGCAGCAATTTATCCTGCCGCCGGACGAAAGTTTGCGCTTCGACGGCGAGGTGGTGGTGCTGGTGGCGGCCGACTGCGCCAGCGCGTGTGAATTTTTCAGCTATGACATGACGCTGCAAGATCGGGCCACCATCATCGGCCACACGTCCACGGCCGGGTTGGGTGGCCCGGTGGACGAGGTGGCAATGCCTGAAGATGAAGCGTTCCGCTTTACACAAGGCCGGGCCGTAGACATGGAAGGCAACATTCACATTGAGGGATTGGGCGTAGCGCCGGATATAGTGGTGCCGGTGGATGAGGCGGCTGTGTTGGGTGATGGTGACGCGGTGTTGGACACGGCCGTTCGTTTCTTGTTGGGTACATCAGTGGATGGCGGTTCATTGGTATTGGGCGATGTGGCTACGGGCACACTCACGCCCAAAAGCAGCGTGCAATACACCGTCACCCTTAGCGCGGGTGATGTGGTGAACCTGATCCTGGAAAGCAACACCGACGGCCAAAATATCATCATGCGCGTCATAGACCCCGCCTCCGGCGAAGAACTGGCCGAAACCGACTCGGACACCATCACCGGCTTCGTGGGCATAGAACTGGACGTAGACACCGTGATCCTCATCGAAGTCCACGCCGAAGACGATACGGCGACGGTGGATTACACCTTGAGCATTGAGCAGGTTGAGTAGGTCTGGAAGACGGCCCGACGGGTTCTGTGACAGAGCGGATGATTGTCATTATATGATTGTAGTTATATGACTTTCCTCAATGCCCTCTGTGTTTTTTATCACTATCCTATAACCCACTGAAGCATTATCCTCATCATCAGGTCAGGTGCGATGCACTTCAAAAAGTGCGCCGCACCTGAGCGGTTGCAGGAAATTTATGAAACGCATGGGATTTTCCCTGTTTGTTCTGGTCGTGGTCTTGCTCCTGGTGATTACTTCCTGGGCAGGCAACGCTACGGCCGCCGTGACAGATTTGCCCTGGCGATTGATCCTTGCTGACCGCCCCACCCGTGCCTGGGCCTCAGTTACCTTTCTAACTGATCGCACCCTGTTTGCCACCACCGATCGCGCCTTGCTCAAAACGGCCGATGACGGTGAAACCTGGACGACTCTCTACCCTCGGCCGCCCCTGACGGAAACGTTGGGCATCAGCGCGTTTGCCGCCGACGTGGGCAACCAGACGCTTTTTCTGGCGCGCAATGTGCCGGGTGGCCCGGCCGAATTGTACCGCTCCTCAGATGCCGGCCTCACCTGGAGTACTGTCTTTAGCGACACAGAGACGATCTGGCAGGATGTCACGGCCGTGCGCAACTCAGACAACCAGCTCATCGTCCTGGCTATCGGCGGGCAGCATGTCTGGCGATCTATGGATGGGGGAGCGAGCTGGGAAACGGCCGTGACTGGTCTGCCTGAATTCGCTGACCTGTACCGCATCTACCCTTCACCCGACTTTGTTCACGATGAAATCCTCTATCTAACGGAATTTGGACCACTCATCCGCTCCACCAACGGCGGCGATTCCTGGGAAGTCATTCACATACCGGATGTAGACATTCCCCGGCATGTTGTCTTTTCGCCAGACTATGCGGCCGACCGCACCCTCTGGTTCAGTTATTTTTTCGTGGAAGGCAGCGGCGAATCGTCCCCTAACGGCGTGGCTCGTTCTACAGATGGCGGTACTACCTGGGAAATTGTCAACGAAGGGTTGCCGGTAGATTACCTGGACGGCTGGATTATGGGGTTGGCCGCCTCGTCGGGTTCGGGCCTCTATGCCGTCGAACGTGTCCTTAATGCTGGTGGCACTCGTTGGGAACTGTACCATTCACCCAACGGCGGCGATAGCTGGTTCTGGCAAGGGGTAGCGCCTGAGGCCACGCCCGGCGGTCTGCTGGCCCCTGTGCCTGGCCTGTTCTTCCTGCCCACCCAAAACGGCCTGTGGCGGCTACGCTCGTCTTGCACACAATGGGTGGTCAACGGCGATATGGAGAAAAACGAGGGCTGGGTGATGCCGGCTACCCCGGCCACGGCCGCATACGCCACCGACCAGGCCCAGACAGGCTACCGCTCCATCCGCATCGGCATTGTAGACGGCCCCAACCGGTACGCCTACTCCTCCGCTTACCAGGATGTGACTTTGCCTGCCGGGGCCATTACCACAACCCTCACTCTCTGGCTTTATCCCGTTGCCACCGATACCACCGATAGTGACAGACAGTACATTCGGATCATGGATGAAGACCAAAACACGCTAGAGACCCTGCTCTGGACGCTCGATAATAGTCCGGTGTGGCAACCCCATACCTTCGACCTCACTGATTACAACGGGCAGAACATTCGCCTGTACTTTGGGGTGTACAACAACGGCGCCGATGGCACGGCCGGAATGTACCTGGATACTGTTTCTCTTACTACCTGCGCACCACCCGGCCCAGGGCCGTTAACCGAACACCTCTTTTTGCCAGCGATAATCGGCAACTGAGAGGGGCTTGCGCGACGATAAACGGTCAACACAATACCCAACCGCCTCACCCCTACAACAGGTTAGGCATCCGGGGGGACGGAGGGATGGCGGGGCAGGTGGGGGCAGGTCTGGTGGTAGGGTTGGCTAGGAGAATAAGGTTTCAATTCCTCTGGAGTAAGAAAATGCCTGGGAGTTGCGAAATTACAAGCGGTTACTAGCATATCCTCTATTGTTGTGTAATAAGCCCTTACACTGCCTCCTTCAGTCACCAACAAAATGCGACGACCATCCAAACTCCATTGTGCCGCTTGCACTGGTGTACCATCTCCCGGTAGTCTAAACAAGTACCGTTCATCTCCTCGATTCTTTGCATCCCACACTGTAACAAATCCGTCATCAGACCAGGTTAACAAGCGATTCCCATCTTCACTCCACGCTGCACCTCGGATATTTGTGTCTCCATGTATATAGATCAGCAGAGATCCGCCTGTTTGTCCTCCCCATATCCGAGCAGTCCCATGTTTCCAACTTAGTATACGGCTTTCGTCCTTATTCCATGCAGCCCCATAGAGTCCATTATCATGTACCAGACACAACAACATCTCTCCTGTTTCTGCATCCCACACTCGAACTGTCCCATCTTTACCCCAACTAAGTAAACGGCTTGAATCCTCATTCCATATAATGCCAACAAACCCAACATCAGCTATGCCCAATACTTCCTCCTCTTCCTTCCATTTACACAGTCTATCTTCATTCCGCATCACAATATCATTACCCCCGTGTGCCAGCTTATAGGTATGTATTGATTCGCTTGTATTTGAATTCCATGCTATGACGGTTCCATCCTCACCCCAACTAAGCAGACGGCTTCCATCATAATTCCAAACAACACCGTTTACTCCATCATGTGTTTGTGAGAAAGTTAATTCACCCGTTTCTACGTCCCAAGCCATGATAGTTCCGTCTCCGCTCCAACTAACCAGCCGGTTTCCACTATTGTTCCATACGACACTATTTACCCCAATGTGGGTTTGCGAAAAAATTGATTCGCCCGTCTCTGCATCCCACACTACGATAGTTCCGTCTTCGCTCCAACTAAGTAGCTGGTTTCCATCATAATTCCACGCTACACCGCTAACTCTATTATGTGTTAGAGAAAATAATAATTTGGTATATATTGTGTCCCACACACCAACCGTACCATCAACGTTCCAACTTAGGAGGCGACTTCCATCTCTATTGAATGTTGCTCTTTTGACATCACTCTCGTGAGCTATGGTAAATGGTTTATTAGGAAATAATTCGGGGAACTGGTTTAAAGCATCGTAAGCTAATGCGGTATCAGCCACTTCTGCAGCAGCAATGGCTAGTAGCAGTGCTAGATGTGAATTCTCATCGTATTCGTGTAAAGAACTTGTTGCTAGTGCCATTGATTGGCTAACCTGTGCCTGCTCACGGAACTGCCTGCACGACACAAAGGAAACAATCGCCAGGGCCGTCGCAATCACCAGGGCACCGCGCAGGAAGACGGCGCGCTGGCGCAGTTTGCGGGCAGCGTCCGCTTCGCGGGCGGCTATCGCTTTAGCGGCCGCCAGTTCATCCTGCTGCTGCGCCAGACCAGCATCTAAAAACGCCTGCTCCAACTCGTTCAAATCGGCGTCCGGCCGGGCTGCCCATTCCCGCGCCTGGGCCAGCCGACCGCCCCGGTACAGGTAGTTCACATCGCGTGCCGTCTTCTCCCACGCAGCCGCATCTTCCGTCAACTGCCGGTGAATACGCAGCCCTTCCCGGTCTTCATCCAGCCAGCGGCGCAGCGTCGGCCATTCCCGGATAAGTGCTTCATGGGACACTTCGGCCGCGTCTTCATGCGTCGTCACCAGCCGGGCATCAGCCAACAGCTTCAAAACTGCTTCCGCTTCGGCAGCGTTGGCCGCACGTGGCAGCAGTTCGCCCAGATCGGCGCGGCGGCGGGTGTCCTGGGTGCCTTCACCCAACTCCGTCAGCCGCAGGAAGATATTGCGAGCGATGGTTTGTTGCGTGGGCGTCAGGCGTTGGTAGGTGGATTCGGCCGTTTTGGCAATGGCCCCATGCACACCGCCGGCGGCCGTGTATCCGGCCAACGTCAGCCGGTTGCCTTCCCGTCGCGCCCACGTTTCCAGCAGCACGTGGGAGAGCA
>CAYXUZ010000148.1:0-15620 GCA_964467705.1 uncultured Ardenticatenaceae bacterium
TGTCGGCGTGAAGTTATCTGTATAAGCGCCGACGGTTATCACAAACGGATCATTACCGGGCACGGCAATGCTCATCGCCCCTGGGCCATCATTCCCGGCGGCCACCACCACCACCACGCCGGCAGCCCACAGGGCTTCAACCGCCTGGTTAATGGGATCTGCCCAATATGGGCTGTCAATACCACCTACCAGGGAAAGATTCACCACGCGAATGTTATAACTGTCCTTGTTTTGCAGAACCCAGTTTAACCCCTCCAAAATGTCGGTATAAGAGCCTTTGCCTTCCGCATCTAACACACGCACATCAATAAAGTCTACAGATGGGGCCACCCCAACTGTGCCATTGGAATCTTCGCGGTTATTCCCGATTAGGCTGGCCATCATCGTACCGTGTCCATGGGGGTCATGGCGGATTGTGCCATCATCTACCGCGTCGTAGCGAGCGGCAATACGCCAACGGTTCCAGTTCATGGGAGCAATACCGGTATCTACTACGGCTACGCCAATACCAGCACCGTCGTACCCGGCATCCCAAACATCAGATACACCCATCACCTCGGGGGCATCCATCTCAGGGGCATTACCCGCAGCTTTTACCTGTCCATCTTCATAGATGGCGATGACCCGATCATCATTTGCCAGGGCGCTTGTCCGGTGCCAGGGAATCCGTGCGGAAACGGCATTGATGATGTCCAGTTCTGCTTGAACTTGCCCACCATATGACTGCACCACTGCTTTGGCAATATGAACATTGGCGGCTTGTACCACAAATGATTGGGTTGCGGGCGAGTTTGAGGGGATGGCACTGATGACGGCCGTTAATAAAACAAAAAGGGAAACGATAGTTAAAATGCGCTTCATGATACTACTCTCCTACGTTGAATTGCTGCTTATGATTTGAAGCTGTTTCTGTTTTTGGGGGTAATGGGTAAATGGATTAATCTCCCAACCCCTGTTTGACATTATCGGGGATGCCTGCTTTCGCCTCAATAGGAAAAGGGGTGAATGACTATTTTCCCATTGCTGTTTATGAGAATTTTGTTGTTGCGCGTAAGGCTAGCTTTAAGGATAATAGCTTACATAATCTGAAGTAAATTAGTTTCCTTTTGTAGTGCAAAAAAATTTATACCTGCTCCCGGTGTGGATGGACACACAAAGTGTGTGTGGTTCTTGTGTTGTGATGGTGTCCTTGCAGACCTGTTACAACGCAACTTATTGTTGTTGGGCTAACCGTATTTTAGGAAGGAGTGTGCAGCATGAAAAACGGTTATTCATGGACAGGTTAGTTTAGGATTGGTAAACAATCCGATAAGGGTCACGGCCGTACACGGCCGTGACCCTTATTCTCGCATCAGCAGATAAACAAAAAGGGGAGAAAACCATATGAGCAGTGTCCTTTCCGCCTCCGAAAACGTTGTTTCCCAGCGTCATGTATTGGCATCGCGCAATTTTCGGCTCTTATGGCTGGGGCAGGCCATTTCTACGTTCGGTGACAAATTCAGTGAAATTGCCATCCCTATTATGGTCTACACCATCACCGGCTCGGCCGTGCAGTTGGGGTTGGCCTTTCTGACACAAACAGTAGCTGCGCTGATATTTGGCCTGTTTGCTGGCGTAGTTGCTGACCGCTGGAACCGCCAGCACACCATGATCTGGTCAGATGTAGTCCGGGCGGCTCTCATATTTATGATCTTATTTGTGCCCCATCTGCCCACGACAATCACTGCCCAATTGATTGTGTTGTATGCCTTGAGTTTTATCATTGCCGCCGTCAAGCAATTCTTTTTACCCGCCAAAATAGCTACCATTCCCGAAACTGTAAGCGAAGGGCAACTGATGGCCGCGAATTCATTAGATCAATCCACGATGACGTTGATCGGTTTTTTGGGGTTTGCCGCGGCAGGTTTACTGGTGGAATCGGCCGGCGTTCAAGGTGCATTTATCATTGACAGCTTCACCTTCCTGGTCTCTGCGCTGTTCATCATTCTGATGCGTTTACCCCAAAACCCAGTCCCGATGAGCGAGGCTCCACCGAAACCAAGCGTCATTGCCGGTATTCGTGCTGGGTTTTCCCACGTATGGCAAGTTCCTATTTTAAAAGGAACGGTTTTGCTAAGTCTCATAGCTCCCCTGGCTGTGGGAGCAACTCAGGCGTTGTTACTGATATTTGCGCAGAATGTTTTGGGAGCAGGCGCACTTGGCTTCGGTTTGCTTGAGGGTGTATTTGGCCTGGGTATTGCCTGTGGCGCTTACATGCTGGCGCGATTTGCGACCGATGTGCCGCGTGGCCGTTTGTTGGCTGGCGGTGTAATTGGTATGGGGGTAGGGCAGTTTTTTGGGGCGCTGTTGCCTTTGCTGCTGGCCTCCCAGTACGAGGCGAACACGACATTACTGATGGCAGTGGCGTTGCCATTCTTTTTCCTGGGCGCGGTGTGTAATGCGGCCGTGTTCATCGGCATACGGACAATTGTGCAGGAGAACGCGCCTCGTCCAATGATCGGCCGTGTGTTCAGCGTGATTATGGTGGTGAGCAGTATGGCGATAGCAACCGGGGCCAGCCTGGCCGGGTTGGCAGACTGGTTGGGAGTTGGCGTCATGTTGATTATCTGGTCATTGGTGTTGGTTATCACCGGGTTGTTGGCGTTAGGTTGGAGAACATTTCGGGAGGCATAAATGGTCGCGATGCTGGCCACAATGGCCGTAGACACCACCGATTATCAGCGGCGGGCCGAAACTTTCTGGCAGGCAGAGGTCTTGGCACTCTATCAGGCAGAAGCAGGGCTAACGGAACAGGCCGACTTGGCCACTCTTTATGAGGAGTTTGGGCAACTGTTCGCTGTAGATTCAGTGCGGGAACTTATAGAAATTTCTCGTTCGCAGCCAGATAACACATTGCGCCACCTAGCTGCTTTTGCGGCTATGCGTTATTTGCGGCAGGTCTCCACGTCTTGTGACGAGGCATTTTGGGGGCAAATGGGCACGGCCGCGATGAGCTGGGAAGGAGAATCTTTGCCTTTTTTTGCCACCGCCCGACTGTTGGGTACGGAACCGAATGCGACAAGACGGCGGCTTTTGTATGCGGGGCGCAGCGACCTGGTGGCTGAAAGCAATTGGATGCTGCATGAACGATGGCAGCGAATTAACGAGCAGACAGTTTGGCTCGGCTTCGAATCGTATTTTGCACTGTGTGATGAATTGCGCGGGCTGCGTCTGGAAAATTTGGAGTTAATGGCACAAACCTTTTTGAAGGAAACGGCCGTACCCTATTTCCGCGCCCTCACCCATTGGAGCCAGAACATCTTGGGCACAGCCAGGCCAGATGCGGCCGATATGTTTTATTTGTTGCGCGGCAGCCAGTTTGATGGCTTATTTCCAGTGGACAAGTTGAAAACGGCCGTCTTCCAGACCGCTCGTTTGTTGGGGTTTTCTCTGGAGCAAGTGACCGGTTTGGAAATGGATTTGGAACCAAGAGCGGGTAAGTCACCACGGCCGTTTTGCGCCTTTGTGCAGGTGCCGGATGACATTAAACTGGTGGTCAACCCGGTGGGCGGACACCAGGATTACAAAGCGGTTTTCCATGAATTGGGACACGCTTTACACGGCCGTCACATTCCCGCGCACCTGCCATTTGCAACTCGTTACCTGGGCGATGATTCGGTGGGGGAAGCATTTGCCTTTTTATTCGAGCAGCTCCCGGCCAACCTGATTTGGCTAAGAGAGATATTTGGCCCGGCTGATTACAGCGCCTATGTAGATTACATGCGTTTTACGCGCTTATTGTTTGCCCGGCGCTGCGCCGCTAAAGTGCTGTATGAAAACCAACTACACACAGAGTTGGCTGACCCGGCGCGATTTTATACGGCCGTCCTTCAGGAACACCTCGGCCTCAATATTTCTCCTGCTTACTACCTACTCGACGTAGACGATGGCTTTTATAACGCCCAATACTTTCGCGCCTGGATGTTGGCTGCCCAAATTGCGGCGCAGTTAGAAATTCAGGTTGGCAAAGAGTGGCTGCTCGGCCCAGCAACCGGCGCATTTTTGCGCAGATTGTGGCAACAAGGCCAACCGGCGGCGGAGACTGTTTCCCATTGGATCGGAGCAAGGAGTTTAAATCCCGAAGCCTTGATTCGCAGTTTTATGGCTTAAAGCCAATCATTTTCCTTTAATCTTTCAGTCAAATAGTTGACACATCAACCATTCTGCTTATAATGTGTCCAGTCCTGGCGAGCTTTTAGACCAGGGATGATGTTGAAAAAAGAGCCGCTCCTAACATGGGCGGCTTTTTCTATGCAATTGGAGGCAATAAAAAATGGTTAAGAAGAAGTTCTTCAAAACAAGTGAAGAGTGTGAAGTTACTTTTGAAGTTAACAATGAGGACGTACAAGAAGTGGTATTGGTTGGTGAGTTCAATGGCTGGACACCGGTAGCCATGAAACCGGCCAAAAATGGCCCGTTTCGCACCAAAATTCGGCTGCCAAAAGACGGCCGTTACCAATTCCGTTATCTGGCCGATGGGCAAAACTGGCTGAATGACGAAGCCGCCGACGCCTATTGGCCCAACGAACACGGCAGCGAGAACAGTGTCATTTTCACCTTCTCTGAAAACTAAAGTTGTTCATTTTTTGAAAAGCAAAAAAGAGGGCAGGCTACACAGCCTGCCCTCTTTTTGTTGCGGCCATATCAAACAACGTTTGACTCACTGGTACTGAGAACCGGAGTTTTTTGATCACCTGGAAACAGCCGCCCAAAATAAATCCATTGCAGCATGGGCGTGGTCATAAAGGTGGTGGTGAGCGCCATAATGACCATCATGGTAAATGTGGTAGGGGACAGGACGCCAATTTCCAGCCCAATGTTTAAGACAATGAGTTCCATAAGGCCGCGTGTGTTCATCAGGATGCCGATGGTGCTGGCTTCACGCCAGGAAAGACCGGTGACGCGGGCAGCTATGGTGGAGCCGCCAAATTTACCGGCGATGGCCACCAGGATGATGAGAAAACAGAAAAACCACATTTGTGCCCCATCCACCAGACCAATGCTGGTGCGCAGGCCATTAAAAGCAAAGAAGATGGGCAAGAGCAGGACAATGGTAATATCTTCCAGCTTTTCAGTGAGCGCGTGGACGATCTCATGGCTTTTGGGCATGATGGCCCCCGCCAGAAACGCGCCAAAGAGGGCATGAATTCCTAACCATTCGGTAATCAGGCTGGAGACCAGAATGAGCAAGAAGATAGCGGCCATGACATCGGCGTTGAGGTTGTTACGGCCGCGGCGTGGGGTTTCTAGTTTGCTCAGCAACGGCCGTATCACAAACACCATGCTCACAATGAATGCGGCCGATCCAACCAGCGTCACCCACAATGGTAGAACTCCTTCCCCAGACCGCACCAAAATCACCACCCCGGCCAGTATCGCCCAGCCGGTCACATCATCCACAGCCGCGCAGGCGATGGCGATGGAACCAACCTGGGTGCGCAACAAGTTGCGCTCCCGAAGAATACGGGCCAACACGGGAAAAGCCGTGATGCTCATGGCAATGCCCATAAACAGGGCAAAATGGGTAAAGGGTACGCTATCATCAGACAAGCGTGGGTAGAGGTAAAGAGCCAACGCCGACCCCAGTAGAAACGGAGCAAAGATACTAACATGGCTGGTGACAACGGCCGTATGCCCCCGTCCCCGCAACATCTGCGGGTCAAGCTCTAAACCAATCAAAAACATAAAGATCAGCAGGCCGATCTGGCTGATGGCGCTTAAAAAGCCAATGCTTTCCGGCGGGAACAGGCTGGCATATAAGTTTGGGGCAGCCCACCCTAACAAAGATGGCCCCAATAAAATACCGGCTAACATCTCCCCGACCACCTGTGGCTGGTGAATTTTGCGAAACAGCAAACCAACGGCGCGGGCCACAATGAGAATAACGCCTATTTGAATGATAAGTGTCGGCAGGTGGGGCATAGGATCAATGACCTCTTGTAATCGTTTCTTGTGCCGGTTGGCGCACGGCCGTGAACGTCTGTGGCGTTGTGCAACCCGGCGGGATAAATAAACCACTCATCTGATGGGGTTCAGATTGGCGGTCTACGGTGGCCTGGAACACGGCCGTTTCCGACTCTGCCACCATGCCCGTAATATGCAGTTCATCCAGGATGCCGTTCAGGTTCGTCTTGACCCCGCTATTGAGTTCCATAACCAGATGGGGGCCAGATTGTGAAATAAAGAGGCTGGCACTGTCGGTGGAGTCAGGCAATATCGCGCAACCGCCATCCGGGGCCGCATCCCAGGCTAGAGACCAGTTCCCGCCTACAGAGGCAGGCGCTTTCAAGTTTTGGCCGATATGCAAAACACCGAAGACGCCCAAAACAGGCAATCCTACCAAGAAAACATAGTGTACCAGTGCTTTCATTCAGTCAGACCTTTTCTCAAATAAAGGGTTACAGATTATTGGTGAAATAATGGGAAGCCCTGCCCCGTTTGATACAACAGAGGTCTTACAACTCCGCTTGAGATTTTGCCATACAGAACGGGAACTTGTGAGGAGGAGATGGGCGAAATTGCGGGTGAAGGGTGGTGTCATCCTTCACCCGCAAATTCTCTTTTTTTCAGGACACGGCCGTTTCCGGCTCCAACTCATTCACGGCCGTGCCCGCAGCCACTTGTTTTGCAGGCGTTTTACTCTGTTCACCTTCCATCGCCCCCACGCCCAATGGTTGCCACTTGGCCGCCAGGTCGCCGCTGCGCAGGCGGTGTTCGCCGCCGCCCCGTGCATGGGTACTGTCAAACCCTTCCGGCTCAATGGTCATGCGCTGCCCCTCCAGCAGGCCAAAGATGCCTTCCTGTCCCGGTTCCAGGCGGCGACGCACTTCGTACTGCTGCAACTCCACTTCGTGCGGGTCATAATCCAGCGGTTCGGCGTAAGTGGTAATAAAGCCCTCAAAGTTGCGCAGTACGGTTTTACCCGACCCTTGCGAGATGATGTAATTGGGCATGACCGGAATCTTGCCACCGCCGCCGGGCGCGTCCACCACGTAGGTAGGCACGGCATAACCAGAGGTATGGCCGCGCAACCCTTCGATGATTTCAATGCCCTTGCTGACGCTGGTGCGGAAATGGCCGGCCCCTTTCACCAGGTCACACTGATAGAGGTAATACGGCCGTACCCGAATCTTCACCAACTCATGCACCAACTGCCGCTGGATATGCACCGAATCATTCACACCGGCCAGCAACACACTCTGGTTGCCCAACGGCACACCCGCCCGCGACAGTCGGTCACACGCCGCCGCCAGTTCTGGCGTAATCTCTTTGGGATGGTTCACATGAATGTTCATCCACAGCGGATGATACTTCGCCAGCATTTCGCAAAACTCATCCGTCACCCGCTGCGGCAGGAACACCGGCACCCGCGAGCCAATGCGAATGATCTCCAGATGGGGAATGGCCCGCAGCCGTCCCAAAATCATATCAAGTTGTTTGGGGGCCAACACCAACGGGTCGCCGCCGGAGAGCAACACATCCCGGATTTGTGGCGTTTGTTCAATGTAGGCAATTTGGGCGTCAAACTCCTGGCGGCTGAATGTTTCGCCGGGGTCGCCCACAATGCGACTGCGGGTGCAGTAACGGCAATAGCTGGCGCACTGCGTGGTAATGAGCATCAGCACCCGATCCGGGTAACGATGCACCAGACCGGGTACGGGAGAATGTTTGTCTTCGGCCAGCGAATCTTCCATCATCGCTTCAAAGGGCACAATTTCACGGCTGGTGGGGATGATTTGTTTGCGCACCGGGCAGTGAATGTCATTTGGGTCCATCAGGCTGGCGAAATAGGGGGTGATGTCTACCCTAAACAGGTTGTTAGTTTGCAACGCCTGGCGCTCGCTGTCGGTCAGGTTAACCACCTGGCCCAGCTCTTCGAGGCTGTTCAGGCGGTGGCTCATTTGCCAGCGCCAGTCACTCCATTTCTCGGCCGGTACGTCTTGCCAGAAGGGAGCGCGGGTGTGAATAGTGGGGGTTAATTCATTCATAGTTAGTCCTCGTCAATAGTGGTTGGATTCCAGCAGTGGCACGGTCAGAAACCGGCCATAGCCAGTATAAGCAGCCCAAATTAACAGACTGCTTACTCCATTATCCGCAAATTGAGGGCAAAAGGTAGGGGCAACCCTTGTGGTTACCGTTAATTGGGCAAATAGAGAGGGTGTCATAAAGGGGCGGGCACAAGGCCCACCCCTACATTTCAATTTTAGTAGGTACGGGGAATGAGGAGGGCAGGTTCGGCAACGGCCGTGTCCGCCATTTGACGGATTACGGGGCGCGGCAAATTAAAACGTTCGGCAGCCAGATGCAAAATTTCGGTGATGAGTACCTCATAAGGCATCCCCTCGGCGCGGGCCATAATGCACACATCACTGACGGCCGGGTTTAAGCCTGGCAGCGTGTTGATTTCCAGCAACATTGGTTGCCCGGCGGCGTTTAGGCGGAAATCAATGCGGGAGACATCGCAGGCACTAATGGCTTCGGCCGCCTGCCGGGTGAGGCTGTACAACTGGTCGCGTAGATCATCTGAAATATCAGCCGGGCATAGATAAGCGGGCGCGCCATGTTCGTCTAGCTCCAACGCTTTGGCCGCGTGGCCGTACACACCGGGTGTGACGCTGCGGCTGGCGTCAATTTCCAGCACAGGGAAGAAATGGTAGCCCTCAAAATTGTAGAGGTACGGCCGTGTGCGCCCCCCCGGAAACCCACGATTGCCAATATACCCCACCGTAAATTCGCGCCCCGTGAGCATCTCTTCCACCAATGCCGGTTGCCGATACGTTTCGATCACCCAGGCCACCCGCGTTCGCAGGTCGGCCTCATTGGTCACGATGGATTCTGGCCCCATGCCCATGCCCGTGCCTTCGCGGGCCGGTTTCACAAACAGCGGGTAAGCTAGCACCGGGTCAATCGGTTGGTCGCTGTTGGTAAATTCCTGAAAGTGCGCGGTGGGCAGCCCCATGCTCTGCCAGACGCGCTTAGTCTGGGTTTTGTCCAGCGACAAAGCATTGGTCAGCACACGAGAAGCGGTGTACGGAATGCCCATCAGTTCACATAGGGCAGGCACGTGCGCTTCGCGGGCATCGCCGCCCATGCCTTCGGCAATGTTGAAGACAAAATGGGGACGTAAGTTGATAAATGTTTCGGGTAGGGTGTGGTCGGCCATACAAATATGCACAAAATGGCCATCGGCTTCCAACGCGGCGGCGATAGATTCCACCGTTTCGCGGGCGTCAAATTCCGCGCCCGCATCGGGAGGCAGGCCCGGCTGCCAATACATCTGGCTCTTGAGATTAGCGGTCAGGGCAATGCGCCAGGGGGGTTTGCGTGAGCGACGTTGAGGGGGGTGCCCATTGATCTGTAAATTCTCGTAATAGTCCATCTGAAATCTCCTTACACTGCTATCTGTAGCCCAGAGATTTAGAAAATCATCTGGCTTTTTTGGTTGAGTTTGTAAACATCTGTATTGTAAAAGTACCAGGCAAAAGATCGAGTAGTTGATCCCTTGATTGCCAATTTCTAATCTGGCAGGATACAATTGGCGAGGCTTTATGCAAGACGTATAGTGGTACTATTTCAGACACGCAAGTAATGATAAACCCGGCTTCTCAGATTTCCCGTATTTTGGTTGTAGATGATAGCGACACCTCTCTGTACACTGCCGAGAGGTATTTGCTGGATGCCGGTTTTCAGGTGATGACGGCCAGCTCTGGCGAAGAAGCTTTGGTAGTGATGGAACAGATGGGGCTGCCCCATCTGGCGCTGGTAGACATTAACATGCCCGGTGGCATGGATGGTTTTGAGTTTTGCGAAAAAATGCATCAGTTCTGTGATGTGCCGGTGATTATGCTCACGGCCGTAGACGATGAAGATGTCATCATTCAGGCCATTGAAGATTACGCCGAGGACTATATCAAAAAACCCGTCAGTCCAGGGGAACTGGCAGCCCGCGTGCGGCGCGTTTTACACCGAATGGGTGATTTCATCCTACCTTTGGAAAGGTACACCCAGGCCGACGAGAACCTGGCCGTCAATTTTGTGCGTGGTGAGGCCATTGTACGGCAAGAAACGGTCATGCTGACGCCCACAGAAACCAAACTGCTTTACTTGTTGATGCGGGCGGCCGGGCGGTTGGTAACGGCCAATTACCTGATCCGGCGGCTGTGGCCGGAAGAAGCGCCCAAAGCACATGAAGACCGGCTGCGCGTTTACGTCCATCGCCTGCGCGGCAAAATCGAACTATCGCCCACCGAACCCCATTACATTATTTCCCGGCGCAACAAAGGATATATCTTTACATACGAGGGTTCAAAACATGAGTGATTCTATGGAGCAAGGGGCCAAAATTCTGGCTGTAGATGATGACCCATTCAATCTGCGCATTGTGCAACATGCGTTGGAGCAGGCAGGATTTCGTGTGAATATCGCGCAATCGGGCGAAGTGGCCCTGGCGCATCTGTCCGAAAAGGGATTGCCGCACCTGGCTATTGTGGATATTCACATGCCGCCGGGTATGGGTGGTTTTGAGTTTTGTTATAACCTGCACCAGTTTAGTGATGTGCCGGTGGTGATGTTGACGGCCGTGAACGAAGAAGAAACCGTCGTTCAAGGTCTGGAAGAGCACGCCGAAGATTACATCACCAAACCGTTTAAGCCGGGGGAACTGGTGGCGCGGGTCAAAGGGGTGCTGCGGCGCATGGGTACCTTTGCCTATGATCTGGACGCTGTGACTCGCGTGGATGAACGCCTCAACATTGATTTTCCAGGCCGTCAGGCATTGGTATACGGTGAACCTGTGACGCTGACGCCTACCGAAACGAAGTTGTTGTTCATCCTGATGCGTGCGGCGGGAAATACGGTGAATACAGACTTTATTCTACGCCGCCTCTGGCCGCACGAACCGGCATTTGAAGACCGCCTGCATGTGCATTTGCACCGCCTGCGTCGCAAAATTGAGGATAAAGACAAATCACGCCCGCGTTACATCACTTCTGAGCGTGGTTTGGGTTACGTCTTCCGCGCCTCCGCGGAAATGGTTGCCCCGTGAGCCGTAATCCGTGACCCGTAATCCGACGCTTTACGGATTACGTTTTACGGTTTACGGATTACGCCCTATGCCTCCCGTCACCCTTTCTCATATCCAGGCCGCGCTGGCGCTGGCGCCGTTTGACAGCCAGGCGGCGCATTACCTGATGGCCCCCCTGACGCGCCCGGCCACCCGGCCGGTTGATTTACCAGGCAAAGCACGTATCGGCAGTGTACTGCTCTTGTTATATTGCCACCAGGAAGAATTGTACCTGGCACTGACACGGCGGCGGGATGACTTGAATTCTCACGCCGGGCAGATTTCATTTCCCGGCGGGCGGGCAGAAGCCGGGGAGACACTGGCTGTGGCCGCGTTGCGGGAGACGGAGGAGGAGGTGGGGGTACGGCCGTCTACCATCACGATCCTCGGTGAATTGACCCCCATCTGGATTCCGCCATCCGACTTTGAAGTGCATCCGTTTGTGGGCTGGGTGGACAGTGGGGTACGGCCGTCGTTCCATCTGGCCGAGAATGAAGTGGCTGAACTATTAGAGACACCCCTCAACTATCTGTTGCACCCAGACAGCCGCCGCGAAGGGGTGATCGAGCGGCAGGGCTACCGCCTGACGGTGCCCTACTTTGACGTAAACGGGCACATGGTCTGGGGGGCCACAGCCATCATTCTCAGCGAGTTTTTGGAGCGGCTTCGTCTGGTAATCAGCTAACTGCAACCGGCGCAATACCTATCAGTTGTCCAGAAACTCCTGCGGCTGCAACAGTTGATTCAGGCAAGGATCATAATCCTGACCGAGAACAACACGGTAATCATACGTAAAACCGGCATCGTCTATTTGCTCAATTTGCGAACGACGACGATCAAAAATCCAGCTAATCAACCAGTCATAAGAAGCCTTAAAGTCGTCATGGTAATACTCCAGTCGAGTGTCGGCCTCAGCAGGCAGTGCTTCGTCACTAATAATGGGGACAAAACCATACCAGGCCAGATTATCGGCCGCCAGTAGAGCCATATCTGGATTACCACTGGCGTTCACAATTTGCACCGTAATAGGCGGACGGGTAGCCCGGTTGAGTGCCGGTGGACGATAAAGACGGCTAAATGTTTCACCAAGATTCCCTTCACCGTCCCAAATGGGAAGCTGGACAGATGCTCCATCAGGGGTTGTCCAGGATTGAATCCCCCGTGCCAGATACAAATGTTGCACCCCGTTCTGGCGGATGGCCGGGGCCAGGGTGGCAAATTGAAGCAGGCGACCAATATCAATATCCGTTTCAACGGCATCTTGATAGGTGTTCCACAGTGATGGCGCTTGTGCTACCAGGTTCAGGTCTACGCCCTGATTGAGCATGGCGTGGAGAAGTTGCTGCTGGCGTCGCCCACGATCAAAATCATTGCTGGACAAACGTGAGCGAGCATACCAGAGCGCCGTGTCACCATCCATGTGGTGGATACCCGGTTCCAGGGCAAATTGGTGCCAGTTCTCTTCAACTTCCGGGTCCAATTCGGGGGAAATGAGCCGCCAATCTTGCAGACGACAACTTACGGCTACATCTACACCCCCCATCGCGTCTACCGCCTGTTCAAACCCATCAAAATCAATCTGGGCATAGTAGTGAATAGGTATACCGAAATTGTAGAGAATCGTTTGCTCAAGCTGCTCGACGCCGCCCAGACTCACGGCCGTATTCAACCGCGCCATAATCTTGCCGGGATGGTACACAAACAGGTCTCGCGGCAGGGAGACCATGGAGGCCGTCTGGTTTTCGTGGTTGATCGAGACGATGATCATGGTGTCGGTGCGCACGCTGACGGAACCAAGCGGGGTATCGCTGCCGAGCAGCAAAATATTGGTAATCTCACGCGGCGTTTCAAAGGTAGGCACAGGGGAGGGCACGGCCGTAGACGGCGTGGGCACTCCTTCGCGGAACTCCGTCGGTGCTCCAGTTTCCGCCAGTGTGGGCGCTACCTGGGGACGGAAGGTGGGTGTGATGGTGGGCGAGGGGGTACGGGTAGGCGTGGCTGAGGGGCGGGGTGTGTTGGAGGCAGTGGGGGAAGGGCCAGGCGTGTCAGTTTGGGGCGGCACGGCCGTATCCACCGGTGTCGCTTCTTCTAAACTCTCCCCGGATTCCCCGGCGTCTGAGGTGATGTTGGTGGAGCTGGGGACGGCGGCAACGGCCGTGACCACCACCGTTGGGAAAGGCGTCGGCGTAGCTGAAGCACAACCCACCAATACAAACATGAAAGTGCCAAAAAGTAGCGGTACGAGGTGTGATAATTTGATAGACATGATGAACTTACAATTTTTCTCCGAAGAGATGCTCCGTTTTAATGAAGAGGTAATAGCCAACAATGAGGGTGATCACGGCCGTGACAAACGTCCGCGCCAGCATCAACGGATCCATCGCCACCGGCTGCCCCTGGCTGCTCATCGTCCCCCACAACACCGTGCGGTAACTGTCCACAATCGAAGCCATCGGGTTGATCCAGCGCATCAGCCGCGCCGGATTAAACGAGAGTCCCATCATATCGGCCGTGTTTGCAAAATCCTCAAACGGGTAAAAAATGGGCGTCAGAAAAAACCAGGCCAGGATACCCACCTGCACAATTTGCAGCGTGTCGGTGTAAAACGTCTGCGCCGCTGACAGCGCCAGCGCCAGCCCCAACATAAAAACCATCTGCGTCAACAAAATAAGCGGCACCCACAACACATGGCGCGTCAGCCCAATGCCGGAAAAATAAAGCAGCACCACCAACACCACAAAAGAAAGCACAAAGTTGACTAACTGCGAAAACATGACACTGGTGGGCAGCAACGTGCGCGGGAAAAACACCTTCTTCACCAACGACGCATTTTGGGTGATGGATACCGTCCCCCCCATCACCGTACCAGCCAAAAATTGCCAGGGAATCAGCGCCACCAGAATGAAAATATGAAACTGCTGGATGTTGTTGTCGGGGCGCAGGATGGTGAATAGGATGGTATAAACCATCATCATCAACAACGGATTGAGCAGACTCCACACCACACCCAAGAGCGAATTTTTATAACGCACCTTCACATCACGCAGCACCAGGTTGCGCAACAGGTAGTTGTAGCGAAATGATTCCCGCAACTGTCCCCAGGGGGAGCGAATAGCGTCGGTATCAAAAACTTCGGTCGAGTGTAGCTGGTGTGAGTCCATATAATTCCTGAGACCTGTCAGGTTTTAGAAACCTGACAGGTCTACCTCAAACGGGCGGGATTATAACGCAATCACGGCCGTACACCTCATCACCCTGCGTTCTATTAACCATTCCTAAGTGTTTGTGCGCCATCCAAAAATTGCCGTAGTTCCGCCAAAACCTGCGCCAGCGCAGGCGCCTGATCCCGCCGCGCCGGTATACCTGACCAATGCTGCCGCAGCCGCGCTGCCTCCTCTCGCACCGGCTGCGTCGTCTGCGCATGCCCCTGCACCACATCAAACCAGGCCGCCGCCACCGCCAACTCCCCCGCCTGCGCCCGCAAATCCGCCCCGGCCATCAGCGCCCACAACAGCCCCGGCGGGGACGACGCTATCTCTGCCAGCGCTAGACTTTCCGCCAGCGCCACCCGCGCTTCAGCCAGCTTCCCCAACCGGCCCAACACCACACTCAACTCCGCCAACGCCCGCATCAGTTGGATAGGCCGGTCACATTGGCGGTAAAGCAGTGCCGTTCGTTGCAGCAACCCCTCAGCCTCGGCATACTGCCCTTGCTGGCTGGCCGCCTGCCCCAGGCAAAGCAGCGCATCCGCCTCCCCCTCCGGCGAATCAAGCGGCTGCCACAGCGCCAGCGCCTCCGCCAGATAGTGCCGCGCCGTTTCCAACTTGCCTTGCGAAATGAGCATAGACCCCAGATTCGTCAGGCAGCGGGCCACGCCAAAGGCATAACCAATTTGCCGGTAAGCATCCGCCGCCGCCTGATACCGCTTTTCCGCTTCGGCATATTGGCCGCGCAAACCGGCCAGAACGCCCAAATTATTGTTGGAAGTCGCCAGCCCCCACTGGTCGTTGATCGCCTGCCGCCGCGCCAATGCCGCCGTCAATGTCTGTTCGGCCCGCTCATAGTCGCCCAATTCAATCAACACCGCGCCTAGATTGTCCTGAAACACGGCCGTCTGCCGATAACTGCCCAACGTCTGGCAAATGGCTAACCCCTCTTCATATTGCCGCGCCGCCTCCGGCAACTGCCCGGAAACAAAAGCCAGGTTCGCCAGATGCAGCAGCGCCCGCGCCGTGCCCTGGGCAGCCTCCCCTTGGCGGAAGAGGGCCAGGCTTTCCTCATGGCGCGGCCGCGCCGCTGCCAGGTCGCCCTGCTGCCGCGCCAGTTCTCCCCAATAGGTCAGCGCCAACGCCAGCGCCGGGGAAGGCGGCAACGGCCGTAACCCCTCCACACCCTCCCGATACAACACCTCCGCCTCCTCAAAACGGCCTAGCTGATGCGCAAAACGCCCCTGGTACACCCGGCAGCGCCCGGCCAGCAACCGCCCGGCCCAGCTCTGGCGCGTCAAGCCGGACCACAG
>CAYXUZ010000149.1:0-15556 GCA_964467705.1 uncultured Ardenticatenaceae bacterium
TTCTCCCCGATCTCCTAATACTATCTGTCCCGGCACTGACGGCATCTTCATTGCAACAGGATCAAATTCAAAAAACCGCGTTGAAACCATTAGATTGGTAACGGCCTCTGATAATGAATGTAGCTTGAACAGTGCTTCTTCGCCTTGCTGTTCTACGATTAGTTCCTTAGCATCATGGGATGGATCGACTTTACCATTTGCGATTAAAGGAATTAATGACCGGCGCAAAGGTGAACCTAGAAAGGTTTCATTTATTAGCAGCCTCTCCCAGACTTCAAAAAGCCGCTCCTCCTCAATATCTTCATGCTCATAGAAGCCATGATCTTGCAAATATGCATAAAGTGGTGCTTTGCCGATTTCTCCAAGAGATTCATAGGAGATCAGCACTTCATTAACCCGATTATGAATAGTTATCTCAGCACTGTAATAACCACTCATAATTTCATGACTAGAAAATTCTATATGCATGCGCAAGTGCTGATTTTCTAAAAAGCAAAGTTCGTTAAGACCACCTCTTATTCCTGTCCATACACGAACGCCACCTTCTATCCACTTTTCACCGATGATTTCAGGCAGGGTGTAACCTCGCCCGATACCATGTAGGAAGCGGAAGGCATCGCGCAAGTTGCTTTTGCCGGTGGCGTTGGCCCCTACCAGCACGGTGAACGGACCCAGGGGGAGTTCGGCGTACTGGAAGTTTTTGAAGTTTTCGAGCGTGAGTTTTGTGAACATAGTCACTCCTCTGATAGTGGCGCAGTTAGAAAGCAGCCCTTTGGGACTGAGAGGCGGCCACAGCAGGTATAGCTGATGGCAAGCATACACAAAACAAAAGCGCCCGGCAATGTACCATTACCGGGCGCTGTAAACGGTGGCTGTTAATGTGTTACGGTATCACGGCCGTCAGCACCACCTTGCCCCCTGTGTTCCCCATTATAATTTCAAACAGACCACTTTCACCGATAGGCAGGGTGGCAGCATCTACGGTAAATGTGCCGTCGGCAATACCAATGCCCAGGCCCAGCCAGCTCTGGCCGCCGTCAGGTGAGTAGCGCACGATGGCCGGTATGTCTACCAGCCCCCAGTTAAGGGTGATGGCGTCTCCTTCACGGATGGCAACGGCCGTTTGTGGGCCAAAAGTCGCCGGATTATCAAATGCACGGAGGGCCACTATCTCGTCCCCATGCACAATACGCAAAGTGGCGGCGGGTTTGGTGGGCAAGGGCAGCACGGCCGTGAGCATCTGCCCCGATACCCCATCTTCCTCTGCTTCACGCAACTGCATGGAATGACTGACCAATACATCACCGGCTTCGTCCAACAGTTCCACCTGGTAGCCGCTGATGGTACGGGCTGATGGGAAACTGGAAAAGACGTAGCTGGGGTTGAGATGGACAGAGCCGTCATTGTCAAGACCGGCGGAGACAACCATGCTGTCTACGGCCGTGACATTTTCAGCCATAAACCCATTCGCTAACTGATCGTTGTAAATGCCAATGTAGGTATAGTCAGAAATCCAGGCCGGTTCGCAGTAGCTCATAATGTCTACGGCCGTTGCTGGCGACCAAAACTCCCCATTGGGAATATCCAATCCATACTCACCAATGGACGCACCTGCATAAGGGTAAGACGGGTCTGGCCCACCAGGATTGCCACAGGGGGCATGGCGGCGGCCCATATTATGCCCAATCTCATGCCCCGCCAGTTTGCCGGTGGCGTCAATATCAGAACCATATCCCACCAGGTTTAACCCCACCGATTCGCGGTAACCAATCCAACCAATACCGGCAATACCAGAGAAGAACCACTGTGTAGACCCATTACCGATGGGCACAAGAGCGTAGTATACAACCGGCGTATCTTCAGGGTAGCCATCGGTCAATTTAAGTTGATACATACGATCAAGCAACCCGGTTTCGGAGTTGTTTACCCAGGAATTGGCGTCTTGCAAATTGCCTGTGAAGTTATACGGGCTACGGATGGTGACCTGTACGTTATCAATGGGGTAGGCACGAATAAGCCAATCGCTGATCTCATCTTCGCTTTGCGCCGGGTAGAAGCCGGGGGCGGTAGGGCCGGTGTGTGTGTAGTTGATGGGCACAATGGTTACTTGCAGGTCAGGTACTTCGTTAAAGTTCATGGGCTGTACCAGCGAATTGTTGCTTTCGTTGCTTTCGGGGATAGTGTTGTCTGGGTCTATCGTCGCCGTGAGACTGACGTTGCCGGAGAGCCAACCGACCGGCAATTCAAAGTTCACGGTGCTATTGAAACTATCGCGGGTAGCATCTACGGGGATGGTGACGGGGGCTGAATTGAGCGTGCCGATAGTGCTGCCGCCGCGCACGGCCGTGAGCCGTACCACCACGTTATTTGCTGATCCTCCCACAGGCGCTTCCGCAAAAATACGCACCACCGTGTTGCGATTAGCAACCAGGGGCACACTATTATTGACCCTTTGTGTGGCCTGGGTAATTTCTACACCGGTAATCGTCAGATCGGCATTCACCGGTTTGGTGACAATAGGCAGGTAGATAAATTGATCACTCCCGGCAAACAAGGTGGCGTTGCGCCCCATTTGACCCATCAATGCCAGAGTAGTCAGCAGTACGGCCGTTAGCCCAACAAACATTTTCAATCTGGTTTCCATCTGTTTCTTCCTTATTTAGTTGTCTGGCCCTGGCGGAACCGGAGGGCTTGATAATCAAATGACGGACTACGATTTACGCCCATTAGTTTAACCTGTAACCGGCCACTTACAACTGGCAACCACCTCATTTGACCACGCCCTTTTCGCGCAAAGTTTGCACTACCAATCGTTCCCACGACAGGCTGGTGGTAACAGGAATGTAATGCAGGTGGCGGTGAGCGCAATAAGCAGAAATTTCTGTTTGCCAGGCCTGCAATCGTTCCTGATATAGTGCCAGGGTGGGTGCATCCAGAGTAATTTCGGCATCTTGCCCGGTTTCGATGTCTACCAACCTCAGGTCGCCGCTCAGTGGTGGCTCTGCTTCATCTGGGCTGAGAGTATGGATGAGGCCAATATCGTAGCCACGTGATTGCAAAACGTTCAACCCTTCTTGGTAACCGTTGGGGGAGAGCATGTCACTTAGCAAAAAGAGCAGACCAGGCCGACGGCCGTACAACGCATAATTCCGCAATGACAAATTCACATCCGTCACGCCGCCCGCTTCACAACTTTCTAAGAACTGAAACAGCCGCAGCGAGTTGCCTTGCCCCCGGAACGGCCCCCAGGTACGGTCGCCGCCGCTGTTGAGCAGCGTCACTGTTACGAGATCGCCGGTGGCCAGGGCGATGTGCCCCAAAGCGGCCGCCAGTTTCAGGGCGTAGTGCAGTTTGTTCTCATCATCATCGGTATCCGGCCAATTCATGCTGGCGCTGGCGTCAACCAGCAAATGGACGGACAGGTCTTCTTCTTCTTCGAGCAGTTTGATAAACGGCCGTTCCAGCCGTGCATACACATTCCAATCCAGCCGCCGCAAATCGTCCCCTTTGGTGTAGTTACGATAGTCGGCAAACTCAATGGAAGTGCCCCGCTTTTTGCTGCGCCGGTCGCCCTTCATCACCCCCACGCGCACATGATCGGCAATGAGGGTTAACTGTTCCAGTTTGCGCAGGGTGCTTTCGTCGAAAAGAGGCATTAGAGATTAGGAGATTAGAAGATAAGGAGATAAAGAGATTAGGAGTCTCTCCAATCTTCTATCTCTATGAGCAGATTTCGTTCACTCGCACCTTAAAATCTGGCAACAATTCTGAAAAGGCCTCTTCCTCAGCAGCAAAGTGACCCAATGGGGCATAGGCCCGCCCCCGCAAAACATTGACTTGAATCGTGCAATTATCGGCGTCTACAATCCAGTATTCCTTAACGCCGGCATCGGCATAAGCTTTGAATTTGGTTTCCATGTCATGGGCGATGTTCCCAGGAGACAGGACTTCGACCACCAGATCAGGTATGCCTTCAATTCTGGTTTCGGCGACGATATTCAACCTATCCTGGCTGATGAACAACATATCTGGTTGAACCGGGGTGGCAAATGGTGGCATCACCACATCAATGGGGGAAATATAAACTCGCCCAAGTTGATTCTTTTTCACATATTCCTGAAAGAGAGTAAAAAGTTCACCTAATACAAATTGATGGTTGGGACGTGGCGCTGGCGACATGTACAAATTCCCTCCTATTACCTCATAACGCATCTTGTCGTCTGGCAAATACAAATAATCTGCATATGTCCATTTACCCTGTAAGGGCGGGTACCAGCGGGTTGCCTGTTTGGCTTTTTGAGATGATCTTGTCAATTCTGGTGAGACAACCATATCAGCCTCCTAATCCTCAATCTCTGGGAACGCTTTCCAGCAAATTCGCAATAATGTTATCCGGCTTCACGCCCTCGGCCTGGCCTTCAAAGTTGAGCAGCAGGCGGTGGCGCAGGGCAGCGGGGGCGACGGCCGTGACGTCATCAAAGCTCACATTGTACCGCCCCGCCAGCAGCGCCGTGATCTTGGCCCCCAACACCAACGCCTGCGCCCCGCGTGGGCTGGAACCGTAACGCACATACTGGTTCACCAGCGGCGCGGGACTGCTACCCGGATGGGAAGCCACGATTAGCTGGCTGATGGTCTGGCTGACGTGGCTGGGAATGGGCACCTGCCGTGCCAACTGCTGCATGGCAATCAGGCGGGGGCCGGCGGCGGCGGTTTGGGCTACGGCCGTCTCCTTCCCCGTCGTCCGGGCAATAATTTCCGTTAATTCGTTCGCAGATGGGAACGGGACGTTGATTTTGAAGAGGAAACGGTCTAGTTGCGCTTCAGGCAGCGGGTACGTGCCTTCCTGTTCGATCGGGTTTTGCGTTGCCAGCACGAAGAACGGTTCTGGCAAAGTATAGGTGTGGTTGGCAACCGTCACCGTGTGCTCCTGCATCGCTTCCAGCAGGGCCGACTGGGTTTTGGGGGTGGCGCGGTTGATTTCGTCGGCCAGGATCAGGTTGGCAAAAACGGGGCCGTGTTGGAAGCGGAATTCCCGACGGCCGTCGCCCATCTCCTCCATAATCTCCGTGCCCGTAATATCGGCCGGCATCAGGTCAGGTGTGAACTGGATGCGGCTGAATTGCAGGTGTAGCGCCTGGCCCAACGTGCGAATGAGCATCGTTTTGCCCAGCCCCGGCACCCCTTCCAACAGCACATGGCCCGCGCTGAGAATGCCAATGAGCACATGCCGCACCACCTCCGCCTGCCCCACAATCACTTTGCCCACTTCGGCTTCAATGGCTGCGGCCGTTTCTCTAAATTCAGCGACTGAAAGTTCTGCTTCTGATGTTGATACCATGCTTTGCTCTAGTCCTTTCTATCAGTCAATAAAAAAAGCGGATTGTTGAGGTACATCCATAGTTTATGGTTCTAATGACGAAAAATAATCTCGAATGTAACCTTTCAAGCCAAGCGGAATGTAATCGTCTTGCAGGGCTTCGTTGGCGGCATTTTGGTAGTCACCGAAGACCTGTGTGTAGGGCACAATGCTGGTTTCGTCGCCAAATTCGGTAGGGGTTTCGTTGAGCAGCGCGCCACAATCAGACGGATTGGCGGCACATTCGGCCGGTAGCTCCACATCCACCCCTTCAAAGCCACTCAGGTCACGCAGTTCAGGTACATACACATTTTCTGTATGACCACCGCCTGCACTTGGGCCACCTAACTGCCCCTGAGAGCTGCCATTTTGCCCCTGTCCTTCTCCCTGACCTTGCCCCTGCCCGTTGCCCTGACCAGGCCCAGGTTGAGGAGATTGGCCCAAACCTTCATTTGCTCCGGCACGGCCGTCATTCTCCGGCAACAGGTTATCAGGATTAGCGGGCTGCCCACTTTGGTTTTGCCCGCCAGCCTGGGCCACCGACTGACGTCCTTCACCTAATGCATCGGCGGCTTGATTGGCCTGGTCAGTAGCCGCCGCTTCTTGTGCCCGTTGTTGTAATGTTGCCCCTGCTTCACGTAAGGCTTGCTGCGCGGCGGCAATGTCCCCATTTTGTAACGCTTGAGCGGCTTCAGCCAACTGCTGTGCCAGTTGATCATCTGTGCCTACAAGGGATTGGGCGGTGGCCATTAAGTCCTCCGCCAGGGCTAACTGCTCCTCGCGGCTGAGTGAGGGTAGCTGGTCGGCCAGTTGGGTGACGGCCGTGCCCGCCTGCGCCAGATTGCCGTTTTGCAGCGATTCACCCAACGCTTGGCTGTTGGGGTTGTTGGCTAACGGTTCGCCTGCTTCCTGTAACTGCTGGCGCAGTTGTTCGGCGCTGCTGCTGGCCGACAGGTCACGCAGTTCCGCTTCGGCCTCAGAGAGGGTGGCGACCGCCTCTTCCTGGCTGATGGCCCCTTCGCCCAACCCTTCAATGGCTTGCTCAATCGGTTGCAAGGTTTCCTCTTTTTGCTCCTCGGTCAGGAGAGGGTTTTCGCGGATTTCTTCGCTGAGGGCTTCTAGCTGGTTGAGTTGCTCTTCGATGGCTTTGGTGATGCCACGCTGGCGCAGCAGCTCGGCTTCTTGCAAATTGGGCAAGAACACGGCCGTCACCAACAACCCCACCGCCACCAATATCACCCACCAATCCTGCCGGTTCAACCGGAACGGCAGCAGGGTGCGGGTGTCCACCTGCTGCACGGCCGTCAAGGTATCATTTAACTGCTGCTCGGCAATGATGGGGCTGGTTTGAATCATGCCCTGGTGGATTTCTACTGCCGTACTCGTCCGCTCTTTCAACAAAAACTGCCGGTCGGCAAAACGGGCTTGCTCTGGCAGCGAATAGCGCCGCCACAGCAGCCAGACCAGCCCCACCAGCAGCCCTACGCCAGCCAACGCCAACGCCACAGTCGCCACTTCCTGGTTAGTGAGCAACGGCCGTAGCCGGGCCACCGCCGCCACCACCACCGCCGCCAGCAACCCGACCAGCAACCCACGTGGCAGCCAGATCAACGCATCCCGGAAACGGCGACGGCCGTTCCAGGCGCTTAACTGGTGGGCAAGTTGGTTAAAGGGATGGTCTGCGTTCATGGGCATTGGGATATTGGGATAGTAAGCCTTAATATCCCCATATCATCTATTCGCTATTTTGCGCACATTGCGCACGCTGAGCCAGTATAAAACCCAGGCCAGCAGCAAGTAAAGCAGCAGAAAAATAATCCAGGGAGAGGGCAGCCAATAACTGGATGCCCCACTGGAATTTCTAAAGAAAAAGATTGCGTCCTGGTCGAGCAGGAAAAGTTCACTCACCAACAATGTGGCCGGTAAATTGGTGCTGGCGAGAAAGATCAGAACGTATTGCACCACAATTTCCATCGTGCGCGTGAACGATGTGCCTAAGGTAGCAAAAAAGGGCGCCAGAATAGCGGCAAACAATCCCACCAGCATCGGCGTACCAATGGTCATAAACAACGCCCCGGCAAAGGTCATTACGCTGGCACCAAGAGTGGAACGCATGGCGCTGGAACAGAACAAACCCCACAAGGCAAAGGTGAGAGCGGCCGTAAAAATGACCAGTTGTGAGATAATTAGCTCTTCTAATACTACACCGCCAAGCAGAAAAGCGATGCTTTGTAAGGGAATGGCCGCCAACACCAGCAACAAGACATAGCTTAATGCCGAAAGTAGTTTGCCGGTGACAAACGATTCGGCCGTGAGTAGCGTGGTGCGCAGTAGATCATACGTTTGGCGTTCCTTCTCCCCGGTGATGGTGCCTGAGGTAAACCCCGGCCCCACAAAAATGACCAGAAATACCTGCACCCCGACCACACAGGCAAAAACCACCTTGCCCACTTCACGCGGGTCTGGCCCAAAAGGGCCGCTGGCAGAGGAAGCATAGGCGGCATAAACCAGGGTGATGAAGGCGCTCATCACCAACAGGTAAACGGTCAGCACCACAAAAGCGCGACGGCCGCGCATTCGGCTGCGTAGCTCTTTCACCGTCACTGGATTTTCGCGCAGGTTACGGAATCGTTTCTTTTTGAGCGGTTGCTCTGTTGTTAGTTCACTCATGTTTACTAAGCCATTGGAGATTTGGGTAATCTCCAATCGCTACTCTCCAATCATTTTCCTTGCCTGATAAAAAATGCCGGCCCACAGCCCCACAATTGCCAGAGCGTACACGGCCGTCGGCCCGACCGCCCCCATGGCCAACACCACCAGTTCTTGTTCTAATCGGCTGCTGAGTAAGCCCATCCAGACCAGGCTGCTGTTGAACAGTTTGAAGATGATAACCAGCGCATAGGCGCTGGCTACGGCCATGGTCGCGGAGCGCACGGCCGTAGACAAAAACAGCCCCATGAACGCCGCAAACAAAATCTCCAGCCACGGCCGTGCCGCCGTAGCCATACTCACCAGCCCATCCCAGCCGTCCATTTGTCCATCCATCAAACTCAACGAGCAAAACATGATCAAACCTTGAAACAGGCTCAACACAAACAGCAGTGGCCAGATGCGCAGCCGCGATAACGCCCCCAGCAGCTTTGCCAGCAGGATGGACATCATCGGCTGCGGCGTCACCAGCAAAATGTCCCATGTACCCTTGTCCCGTTCCAGGCTGATCATCGGCGCGGTCAGGGCCGGGGCCAGCAGTGAACCAAAAATCGTCACCATCGAAAGCAGCAAACCCGGCAAACATAATAAACACCAGACGGCAAACAGATCATCATTGTTCCCAAAAAAGGCGGGATTGCTAAAGCCGGTGCAAAACCCCAGGCTGATGCCGCCTAAAATCACAAAAGGAGAAAAGCGGAGCAGGTTATCATAAAAAGGGTTGGGTTTGCCCCACTGCCCCTTTTCCCGCAAATAGACAGGATTGTCTGATAAGTCCCTGTACCAGCGCCACCAACCTTTCAATACGCCACCTGATCAGGAAGAGAGATTGAGAGACTGGGAGATTGAGAGACTGGACAATCTCCCAGTCTCTCAATCTCCTAATTCACAATTCCCTGTGTCACCTGTAAAAATACATCTTCCAGATCGCCCGTTTCTTCGTGAAAGGCGACTACCCGAATGCCCTGGTTAATCATCTGCGCCAGCAGGTCGCTCAGGCTCTCATCATTGCCGCCAAAGTCAAACTGCACTGTATCATGCGGCAAGTCGGCTTCGCTGGGTGGAGTGATGCCGTGTACGGCCGTGTGCTGCAACAAAAATTCCTGCATTGGCCCCAAATCACTCAATACCTTCACCTGAATCAGGCGGTGGGCGCGCAACTGTTTTTTCATCTCCTCCATATCGCCGTGTGCAATCAGGTTGCCTGCCTCCAAAATGGCAATCTCCGTACAAATGTCCGCCACTTCGGAAAGAATGTGGGAGGAAAAAAAGATGGTTTTGCCCATATTTTTCAGTTCGCGCAGTAGTTCACGGATTTCAATACGGGCGCGGGGGTCCAGCCCACTGGCCGGTTCATCCAGGATGAGTACCTGCGGATCATGCGCCAGGGTGCGCGCCAGGCAAAGCCGCTGTTTCATGCCCCGGCTCAGCGTTTCCACATAGGCGTCTTTTTTGTGGTTCAGGTCTACCAGGGTGAGCAGATCATCAATCATGCCCACGCGGGCGTTCTTGGGCACGTCGTAACAGGCAGCAAAAAAATCGAGATATTCCCACACCTTCATATCGTCATACACACCGAAAAAGTCGGGCATATAGCCGATGGCCTGGCGCACGCCACGTGGATCGTCGGCAACGGAGTGCCCGGCCACCCAGGCTTTGCCACTGGTGGGTTTGAGCAGGGTAGTGAGGATGCGCATGGTGGTGGTTTTGCCTGCGCCGTTTGGCCCGATGAAACCAAACACCGCGCCTTCTTCAATGTTTAGCGTGAGGTCGTTGAGAGCGGTTAGCCCACCGTATTTCTTAGTAAGTCCTTGAATTTCGATGATGGTGGTCATAAGCAAAAAGGTAAAACGTTTTGGCAAATCGTTTTACTGAATTATTCTCCATTCACAGTAAGTAAGGGGTATACGGCCGTCAACACCTGATAGTTTGAACCGCTGTTAAACACATGAATACGTACCGCGTTGGCCGGGCCAACGTAAGGGGCGGGGTTGGGTACGGGTGTGCGTCCCCAATCCACAGATTCCATCGAATCCCATGCCTCAGTCTGCCAATTCCACAGAAAGACCGGTGGCATGACCGAACTGGAATAGCTCTCTTTTTCTAACAGGAGAGTTAGCCCTGTGACAGGGGTCTGCTGAAATTCTGGCACGGGGGTGTATTCAAACATAGCCACACTACCGTTTAATTCCAGGTGATCAGGCGACCCACCGCTGATGGTGCTATCTGGCAGTAGTTTCCATTCCAGTAGCAGTGCAGGCAGAACAAACTCCTCATTTGAGGAAGTGCCGCCGGTTAGGTTTTGGCTGATCGGTATTTCAACGAAGTGGAGGGTTACGGCCGTTTGCTGCGGGGTACCCTGGCTCAAAGCAATATCTATAGGGGCTGTTTCTGTCCAGCCAATTAGCACCGCGCTGTCGCGGGACAAATTCAACACCGAACCGCTGCCAAACCCTTCCCCTTCAAGAGACTGCAAAAACTGAAAACGTGGGTAAAGTTTGGCGCTGTTGTAATAATCATAACCCAACAAGGTGTTGACATGGTTAGTTAATGGCCCGTTGTAACCAAAACTTGAAGCAGAGCTACCACTGCTGACGATCTCATTGATACTTTCTGTCTCTCCAGGCTCCAGGTCATTTAGAGGCACGGCCGTGTTGCCAAACAAGACAACCGCATCTTCCAACGTTTGATCACTGTTGTTTTGTACGGTCACTTCCAGCCGCACGGCCGAAGCGCCCTGCCGGGCAAGCATCCCTTCCCCTGATAAGGCCAGGGGTGGTCGGTTGGTCTGGGCGCTAAATGTTTCCACATCACTCACATCCACCCGCACCCCATCAATGAAATGTTCATTGCTGTAGGTAATAGATTCCGCATTTTGACCATTACCAAAGCTGCCAAAAATCTCATCAAACGGCCGTGCCAGCGTGTCTGCCGGAAAAATCACATCATACGTGCTGCGGCGGGGCGAATAGAGACCAACCAGACTGTAAACTTGCGCCTGATCGCTGCCCGTCTGGCTGTAGGCCACTGCCATCTGGTTGATAATGGCGTCATTGCCGCGCAGTTGGAAGCCGGTGAAGTAGGTGACGGCCGTAAAGCCCAAAATGAGCGATGGCAGCGTTACCCAGGCCAGTTCCAGCCGGTTACGCCGCTTCAAAATCAGGTAATTGGCCGGGCCAACCACCACAATATAAACCAACAAAAACAACGCCAGTTCCCACACCGACGGCAAATTCAAATTGGGCAAGCTGGTGACAGCACTCTGGGCAGCATACCCCTCATACGGGGCGGCGCCCCACAGCGTCAGCGGCGGAACACGATCACCAACCGCAGCAAAGACAGTCTCTACCCCATCCCAATCGAGTAAGGGGGCAAAACGCGGATCCAGCGCCAAAAAGTACACAGCCCCACGGCCATGAGGCGCTACTGCCAGCAATGGTAAACCATCCTCGTGGAATAGCATCTCCCCTCGCGCCAGACTGCCGGTTGTTACCACATAGGGGCCAGGATCACGGAAGGCAAACCCTACCTCCGCCGCAAAACCAGGTAAATCTGCTACCGTTTCACTGCCGGAGAGGGTGACGGGCAACCAATCGGCCAGGGGCACGGCCGTTTTCTGCCAGCTTGCCCCGCCCGTCACCACCAACTGCCCACCGGTACTTACCCACGATTGCAGTGCCGCTAACTGTTCGGCCGTGAACTGAGTGGTGTCTGTATCATTCAAAATGAGCACATCCAGCGCATTCCAGGCTACCGAGACAGCCGGTAAATCGGCCAGGGCGAGGTAAGCTACCGCCGCATCAGCCCGGCTGCCCGGCACATTTTCCAAAAAATCAAATTCGCCGGGGTCCGGGCTGACAACCCCGTAAAACAGATCCTCAGCACGCACGCGGACAAGTTGTCGGGTGCGAGTAGTCGCTACAACCTCACCATTTGCATCCGCCAACTGCACCAACACCGACGTCGCCGGGCCAGGGAGTTGGATATAAAGTGTTACTCGTTTATCGGATTGGGTGGGCAGGCTGATGGGAGCACGATACAGCAACTCATTTTCAGGATTAGTGCCGGGATATACACGCACTTCGCCATCAATCGGGGGGCCACTATTGGCTACGCTCACCTGCACCGGCAACCAATATTCACCTTTATACAGGCCATCAAATCCGGCCTGTGCCGTTAATGTCAATCCGGTTGCCTCATCTTGCGCCTGGGCTGGGTACACCAGCAAGAACAAAGGCAAAATGATGAGCCAGGGGAGCTTGAGTTGCGCGGGGCGCATGATCATGCCTGGTATACGCGCCAATATGTGGATTTGTTCTATGTTAAAGCAGTTCAATTTCATAATCACGAATGGGCACGTCCGGGCGCGCCTGCTCAATCCAGGCAACGGCTTTTTCCAGCAAGCCGTGTAAGTAAGAAGCGTCTGTACCCACGGTAACGACTCCTAGCACGGCCGTTTGCCACACATCCTGCGCCTCCACCTCGGCCACTGCCACATTAAAATGGTGAGGCAGCCGCGCCAGGATCGATTTGACGATCTGTCGCTTTTCCTTCAAAGACCTAACACCATCTAACTCAAGTTTAATGACACAGGTAGCAACTAACATGGGGGGTATTGTAAGGGTCAACATATTCGGGTGTCAAAGTGAAGAGACCGATCACTCTTCTATTTGACGCACAGGTATCTGGCGGGGTTCGCAAGCAGGCATATTATTTTCATCTGGTATATCCACCAAGACAGCCGCCGGGTCTACGCGAGCATTAAACTGCGATACTTCCACATCTTCGTGGATGAGACCAGCCCACACCGGTTGGGGATTGCGCTCACCAAAAACGTTGGTCAGACGAATGCCGCCGGTTACAACAGCGCGGTCGCCGGGCATTAAATAATACTGCCCATCAATTTCTGTTAAATCTTCCGGGCTGCCCACTGCCCAGCGGTAAGGATAGTTGGTAATCTCGTTTTCAAAACCAATGCCTACCCGAAACGCGCCCGATTCGGTAAACCAGCCCAGAGTGTTGTAGTTCCAGTCGGAATCATAGACAGTTCCGGGTGGTGGGCCGCTGGTGCGAATGGGAGTCGTGCCATAATTTTCTACCGTGAGAGTGAAATGAAGGGTGTCGCAAACGGCAACGGCCGTGACATCCCATTGCACAGTCTCTCCCGTCGGTGGTGGGAAAATATGGGCACGGGGCACCCCACCATACGCCATTGTCAACTCATCCTCCACCCGTACTACCTGCCCCTCTTCATCACGGGCAATGGCCACAACGGGATATGTGCCATCCGGCGGCGGCGTAGCCCCTTCATCTACACCTCCGGCATAGTCGTAATAATGCCAGCCAGCCGAGCCGGCTGGTATATCTTGCTCGAACTCCAAAATGGGCTGCTCTGCGCCGTCTGGCAGCATTAGAAACACACGCAGATCCGCTACATCCTTGGGCAAATAGAGTTGAATTTGAACCCGATCACTGATCCCATCCCGGTTGGGAGTGAAGAAATCAGGCTCCGCATCAAAATCACGCATATCGGGCAGTTCGGGGTCGGCATCACGGATGGTAATTTGCCCCTGCTGTCGTTCAATGACGCCCTGATCATCAGTGGCTTCTATCGTCCAGGTGTACAGACCATCGGGCAGCAAGCGGCTAAGTATCTGTCCCTGCACCTGATCATCAGCCTGCGAAAAGCCATCCACCACACCGCTGAAAGCCACGCGATAATCTCCCGCGCCACGAGGTTTTTCCTGACGAAAATAGAAGCGGTCGCCAGCCTCATTTTCAAAGTAAATAGAAACACGGCCGTTACGCGATAACTGATAGCTCATAGTGGTCACATCATCCACCCCATCGGCGTTGGGGCTGATTTCAGTCGCCTGCATCGTTACATTTCGCAAGAGACTGCCATCTCCACGCACCATACGCCAACCAATAGCAACGGCCAATAAAACAAGTATCAAGGCTAATGCACCTACAATTAATGGTGTCCGTTTCTGCTCTAACATAGGCGCAAGTGTATCAAACGGGTATTGAGTGGGCGAGAGTAATCAAACTACGTTCAGGCAACGGGCAAATGACGAGAGGCAATAAGGACTATTTTCAGGTCTTAACATAAATGTAAAAATATGTATAATATGAGCGTACTTTGCATAATGTTGTTGTATTTGAACTGTCTACTGTGGGTAAACGGGCCGGCAGTTGATAAATCGGGAGGCTATGATGAAAACAAAAACATCAATCGCAGGATTACTGGCACTGTTGGGGTGGCTATTGATAACGGGCGTGATTTGGGCACAAACACCACGTCCCACGCCAACCAATGTGGCCCCCCCAGGTGGTGGTGGCGCAGAACAGGTTGATGACCAGCGCGGTTCCATTTCAGGGTTTGTGTATGAAGATGTAAATGGCGACGGCCGTTGTGTCAACACCGGCGTCGCGGGCGAAAACCCTGTCCGGGGTATTGATGTTCGTTTTGTCAGCAGCGACCGCGAAACGGTGATCACCCAATACTCCGGCGAAAAGGGCGACTTTGGACTTTATGCGGCCGGGCAAAGCTATTGGGAAGTAACCGTACTGCCCGGCTCAGGTTGGACAGTGACCACAGAAAGCACCATCTTTGTTCCCGTATACTCGGAAAGTCCCAACCATGCCAATATCAATTTTTGCCTCACCAGGGGTACCAACGCCGTAATTCGGCTCCCAGGCGCTGGGGGTACGGTCTTGCTGCCGGAATCTGGCGCAAGTTATGCCGAACGGCAGGCAGCCAATCCGTCAGATTTGATATGGGTGGGGATACTGCTGCTCACAGCCGTGACCGGACTCATCCTCATCGTTACTGGCTTGTACCTGCAATGGCAGCGACGAAAAGCATGAAGTTGACAGCAAAAAGACCTCTGGCCAGGCCAGAGGTCTTTTAATTTCGGGATGATTGGGTCTGGGGAATTTGGGCGAGAATCTGGCGGGCCACCCCAATGACGGCAATAGGCGAGGTCATCATTTCTTCAAAACGGCCGTCCACCATCACCACCGGCTCCACTTGCATAATTACGCGGCGCAGGGCAGAAAGCTCCGCCTTGAGCCGCTGGTTCTCTTCCTGAACAATGTTTACCATACCATATGCTCCCATTCTTCACCTTCAAGCGTTTACCAGTTCCAATTCAAGTGGCGAATGAGAGACATGGCCGTTGCTACTGCCCATGTCATCTGGCATCGCCGCTTCCGCCGGCATCGGCCATTCCCAATCAGCCAGCATTGAGAGGGCATGATACGCCGTCAGGTCGAGTTGCAGCGGGGTGACGGAAGCATAACCTTGCGCCAGCGCCCCCACATCTGTCCCCTCTTTGGGCACACCGGTCGGGCGGTCGCCGCCAATCCAGTAATAATCATTCCCACGTGGGTCTTGCCGTTTATCAAGCCGATCACGATAAACGCGCAAACCCTGGCGGGTGAGCTGCACACCTTGAAGTTCGCTCAGAGAAACATGGGGTACAT
>CAYXUZ010000150.1:0-10326 GCA_964467705.1 uncultured Ardenticatenaceae bacterium
AACCCGTGGCCTTCTCCTTGGCAAGGAGACGTTCTACCACTGAACCACGCCCGCACTAAGTAGGTGTTCGTTCTTGAACAATGCCAGGACCCAGACTCGAACTGGGGACACCTGCATTTTCAGTGCAGTGCTCTACCAACTGAGCTATCCCGGCCAGCCCAGGTTGTTAATGACGTGCGGGATTCTATCCAAACGGATAGGGGCTGTCAAGTTTTGCGAAGCTGTCGAACGGGGATAAACTAACCAGTGGGAGTGGTTGTGTCCCGGTGGGCGCCCCAGTCTTCAAAACTGGTGGCCGGTTGCGCTGAGCAAGCGGCGGTGGGTTCGACTCCCATCCATTCCCGTGACTCGTAATCCGTGACCCGTGAACCAATGTTGTCTTTAGATAAGCAGAATGTGTGGCGTGAATGGTATAAGGAGCGGCGGCCGGATTGGCTGCCGGCGACGGAGGTTTATGCGGCGCTGGTACAGAGTGAGCTACGGCCGTATACCCTCTTTCTTGATCTTGGTTGTGGTCGTGGCGGGCTGGTGGAGCAGTTGGATCATCCGCTGTGCCAGATGGTGGGCGCAGACCCGGACTGGCTCTCTTTGTATGAGCATCGCCTGAATTTGCCTCGTGTGGTGGCCCGAAGTGAGCGGCTGCCCTTTCGCGACAGTGTTTTTGACCTGGTGTGTGCCAGTTGGGTATTGGAGCATCTGGCGGAACCAGCGCGGGTGTTCACGGCCGTGTCTCGCATCCTTAAACCCGGTGGCGCGTTTGTGTTTGTTACGCCCAACGGCCGTCACCCCTTAACCGCTATGAATCGCAGCCTGGGCCGGGCCGGGCAAATACAAGGGCGGCTGGTGCAATGGCTGTACGGCCGTGCCCCTGACGACACTTTCCCCACCTTCTACCGTGTCAACACACCTGCCCAAATTGAAGAATTATGTCAACAATCCGGCCTGATATTGGAAAAATTGCACCTGATTCCCGACCCAACTTACCTGGCCTTTAATCAGGTCATGTTTCGGGCGATGTGTCTGCTAGAGGAGCGTTTGCCCGCTTCACGGCAATTACATCTGGTTGGACTGGCGCGTCTCCCATAAAATTGGTTTCTATGCACAACTTATCATTACCGAAACAGTTATATTATGTCTACTTAGGGTGGGCATTTGCCATCGCCTATCGCACCACGCGGCAGCAATTCTTGGGGTACGCCATTAGCAGTTGGCTGAAGTTTTTCGCAGTGATGTTGTTTTTGGCGGCATTGGGGCTGCGTTGGGGGCAACCGGCCATTACCCTGACACTCTTACTGGTTATATGGATTTATTTCTCGTATTGGCGGGCGGCGCGACAGGGATATAACCGCTTTGTGCCAGATGATACGGCCGTTCTGCCAGCCAATACCTCTGCATTACCACCAGGGCGGCGGGTTCCGCTGTATGCCACCGGCATTTTTGCCGTCATAGATCGCGAACAGGCGGTGCTGCTGCGCCCGGCCGAATACTGGCTCTCTGGCAATGGTGAACATGGGATAATGGTTAATGAGCATAGCAAAAAATATCTTTACCAATTTTTCCGTGCAGAAACTTTGCTGTCGGTACAGGCTGGCTGGATGATTTTTGGCCGCAAACCGCTACGGTCGCTGGCACTTACGTTCATACCCACTTGGGGGCCGACCAATGCCGATGATGTGGTCACATACATGGTGGGTGGCGGTGTCAATGAAAACTACAAAGGCAAAGGGCGCACGATTTATTTTGCTTTTGAGGACACGGCCGTGGAACACCAGGTGTGGCAGACTCTAAAGCAAGTATTTGAGTGATCATGTGTTTAAGTGTTCACGAGATCACCTGAACACTTGAACACATGATCACGCTATGGTGTTGGCGTGGCCTCAGGGACGGTTGTGGGGGCAGGCGTCAAGTTGACGAGGACGGTACTCAGCCCATTGATGAATTCATTCAACGTATCCGATGCGTTGCCGACGCTGGCGATGCGCGTTTCCAGATAAACGGCCGTCACCCGCAGCGCCGCCATATCCGCCTCGGCTGTGCCCATCGTCTCGTTCATCCGGTTGGCAGCCTCATTCATGGCGTATACGGCCGTAGCCTGTTCCGCCGCCATAGCCTCGCGGGTGGCAATCTCACTGTCAAGTTGCCTCCGCAAGGTCACGTCCGCCTGGTTATACGCCAGCAAACCATTATTCATCCAGGCCAACAGCGCCAGCGTCAGCGCCGCCCCGACCATAGCCCCCAATACCGCGCCAAAAATAATGGAAAAACAACCGCGCCGCATCGCTCGTTCTTCTAGTTGCGGATCACGGGCGGCGGGGGAGGGCGCTGTGGAGCGTGATGGGGCGGGGGCTGGTGCAGCGGCTGTCGTTGGCGGTGTTGTGAGGGGTGGGGTTGGCGTGGGGGGTACGGCCGTTTTTGTTTCTCTTTCTTCAGTCATTTTTCACCTGTTTTGGGGGCTTGACGCCCCAATTCCTCTGTGCTACCCTCCTGCTACGTTGCCAATCAGGCATGGTTGCAAATCAGGTTAATTATGACCACACAATTGTTAGCTGACCACAAATCTATTGTTTTATCTGGCCTCTTATTACCCGGCACAGATATTGGCTGCTGGTGCAGCTGCTGGAGCAATTCGCCCAGGTCGGCTTAACTCTTTCCGTATTCAGTTTGTTCAATAAGCCACAGGCGCTCCGGCCCTGTGGCTTTTTTATTACCAATCTCAAACCATGTGGTATCTGATTTATTCCATTCAACTTTTCGTCTTACGCAGCCCGGCGCTGACGGCCGTTCTGCACGGCCGTCTCGCGTCGGGCGTACTCCACGACTGATTACCGATAACCGATTACTGATAACCGACCCAAGACGAGGAACCTGACATGAACAAAAAGTACGATTTCCAGACAATTGAAAACAAATGGCGCGCCACCTGGCGGGCCATTGACCTGTACAAAACGGGCGAAGACCCAAACAAACCCAATATCTACATCCTGGATTATTTCCCCTATCCCTCCGGCGAAGGACTGTCCGTCGGCCACTGCCGCAACTACGTGCCCTCCTGCATTGCTGCCCGTTACAAGCGCATGACCGGCCACAATGTGCTGCACCCGATGGGCTGGGACGCCTTTGGCCTGCCCGCCGAAAATTACGCCATCGCCCACCACATCCACCCCCGCGAAAGTACGGCCCAATTTGCCGCCAACTACAAACGGCAAATGCAACTGGTGGAATGTTCTTACGATTGGTCGCGGGAAATTAACTCCACCGACCCGGACTATTACCGCTGGACACAGTGGTTTTTCCTGCTGCTGTTCCAACGTGGGCTGGCCTACCAGGCGATCAGCAGCCAGTGGTGGTGTGACCAATGCCAGACGATTCTGGCGAATGAGCAGGTGGAACACGGCCGTTGCTGGCGCTGTGACTCTCCCGTGAGCAAACGTGACCTGATGCAGTGGCACTTCAAAATCACCGCCTACGCCGATCGGTTGATTGCCGACCTGGATGTGGTCAACTGGCCGGAGCGCATCAAAACGATGCAGCGTAACTGGATCGGCCGTTCCGAGGGCGCGGAGGTGGTCTTCACCGTGCAGACATCCGATGTCTCCAAGACATTGGATGTCTACGAGATAACTACCTTTACCACCCGACCAGATACCCTGTTTGGCGTCACCTTCTTGGTCCTGGCCCCGGAGCATCCACTGGTGGGGGAGATTGTGACCGAGGCGCAGCACACGGCCGTGACCGCTTACATCCAATCCACCCGTCGCCTGAGTGAAATTGAGCGCCAATCTACCGAACGCGCCAAAACGGGCGTCTTCACCGGCGCGTATGCCCGCCATCCGTTCACCGATGCTCTCATTCCCATTTGGGTGGCCGATTATGTGCTGCCCGGTTATGGCAGCGGCGCGGTCATGGGTGTGCCCGCCCATGATGAACGCGATTTTGCCTTTGCCCAAACCTATGGCTTGCGCATAGTGAAAGTGGTGGAGCCGGATGGGGCGACGGCGGATGAGAGAGCTTGTTTTACGGGTTACGGCCGTCTGATCAACTCTGGCCCCTACACCGACATAGATTCAGCGAAAGCGATAGTGTCCATCACCAATGACCTGGCCGCGCAGGGCAAGGGATGGCCACAGGTAACGTACCGGCTGCGTGACTGGCTGATTTCGCGGCAACGGTATTGGGGCGCGCCCATTCCCATCATCCACTGCCCGGCTTGCGGCCCCGTAGCGGTGCCCGAAAGCGACCTGCCCGTGCTGCTGCCAGAGATGGACGACTTTGCCCCGGCGGGCGACGGCCGTTCCCCTCTGGCGCGGGTAGCCGATTGGGTGAATACCACTTGCCCACAATGTGGCGGTGCGGCGCAGCGCGAAACGGATACGATGGACGGTTTTGCCTGCTCCTCCTGGTACTTTCTGCGTTTTACCAGCCCACATGAGGCAGCACGGCCGTTTGATCCCGAAGCCGTGGCGCGCTGGCTGCCCGTAGACACTTACATTGGCGGCGCGGAACATGCCGTCATGCACCTGCTGTATGCTCGTTTCTGGACAAAGGTGATGGCCGACGCCGGGCTGATTGATTTTGTTGAACCGTTCAGCGAACTGAAAAACCAGGGGATGCTGCATTCGGCGGTGGATGGGCAGAAGATGTCCAAGTCGAAGGGCAATGTGGTCACGCCGGATGAGGTGATCGCCCGGCATGGCACAGACGCGCTGCGGCTGTACGTGGTCTTCCTGGGGCCGTTTGACGCGGATGTGGTCTGGGATGACGCCGGTATTCGCGGCATGACGCGCTTCCTGGAACGTTTCTGGCGGCTGGCGGGTGATTTTGACGCAAAGGCGCAAAGTAGCAAAGTGGGGAAAGAAAGTGAAGAGTTTGAGCGGGAACGGCATCGCGTGGTGAAGCGGGTGACGGCCGACATGGAAGGGTATCGTTTTAACACGGCCGTGGCTGCCCTGATGGAGTACCTGAATTACCTGTACGACCGTCGAGATGTGCCCACCGACCAATGGCAGAAGACCATGGAGACATTTGCCATCCTGCTAGCCCCCTTTGCCCCCTTCATTACCGAAGAGGTGTGGCAGACGGTATGGGGACACACGGACTCCATTCACCGGCAAAACTGGCCTGTGTATGATGAGGCGCTGACAACGGCCGTGACCATCCGCATGGCCGTGCAAATCAACGGCAAGGTGCGCGACCACATCACCATCCCCGCCGATACGGCCGAGACGGAAATACAGCACCTGGCCGTGGCTCAGGTGCAGCGGTATGTGAACGGCCGTACCCCCCATAACATCATCATCGTACCGGGGCGGTTGGTGAACATCGTGGTGTAACGGCCGTGATGCGTAATCCGTGAGCCGATGGCCCATTACTTCGTACAGGCGCAAAATGTGTGCCAAAAGCGTAAAAAGTTCTGACCACAGAGACACAGAGGAACAGAGGGAAAATAAATTTCTCTGTGTCTTTGTGCCTCTGCGGTGAGTTTTGGTTGTGACTTTGCCACGTTATGGTCTACGGAGCACGGATTACGATTTTGCCCCATTCTCTACCAAAGCGGTACACTTCTAATCCGCGAAGAACGCGATGGGCTTCATGGAAGAGATGAAGGAGCGCGAAGGTCTTTTCTTCTTCATCTTTGCCCCTTTCGCCCCTTTGCAACTTTGCGTCAAAAAAACAGGAGGAAAGCATCATGCGAAAATGGCGGTGGTGGCAGAAAGTTTTGGTGGGGGTGGGGATTGTGCTGGCGTTGGCGGCGGCGTACATCTTTTGGCCGCAGGGGGTATGGCCGTTTAGCATCAATCTGGACGACATTGCCCCAGCGCCGGGTGCGTATGACACCACCATCTTGCGGGATGAGTGGGGCGTGCCGCACATCTTCGGCCAGACGGACGCGGATGCCGCTTACGGGCTGGCCTACGCTCATGCCGAAGATGACTTCACCACCATTCAGGACACCCTGCTGGCGGCGAATCAACTGGCGGGTCGGGTTCACGGCCGTGACGCCGCCCCCATTGACTACTTTGTCCACCTGCTGCGCATTTGGGACACCGTGAATGCCCATTACGACGACATTGCCGCTGAAGACCGCGCCATTTTGCAGGCGTATGCCGACGGTATTAACCATTATGCCTCCTTGCACGAGGACGAAGTGCTGACGGCTGACCTGTTCCCCCTGACCGGCGAGGATATTGCCGCCGCCAATATGCTGGTGGTGCCGGTGTTTTTTGGGCTGGACACGGCCGTTGGCGACCTTTTTGCCGGACCACCCGAAGATACGTCAGGCACATCTGGCTGCCTGCCGCCCGTGTGTGTGGATACCGCTTATGGCTCCAACGTTTTTGCCGTCAGCCCGGCCCGTTCCGCCAATGGCGAGACGCTGCTGGCCATCAACTCCCATCAACCCTGGAGCGGCCCCGCCGCCTGGTACGAAGCCCATCTGCACAGCGAAGAAGGACTAAACGTCATTGGGGGCCTCTTTCCCGCCGCGCCGCTGGTCATCCTGGGGCACAACGAGCATCTGGGCTGGTCATTCACCGTCAACCACCCCGATCTGGTGGACACCTACCGGCTGGAAATCAACCCGGACAATCCCGACCAGTACCGTTTTGACGGCGAATGGCTCGATTTGGAGGTGCGCGAAGTGACGCTGTGGGTGCAAATTATGGGGCGGCTGGCCATTCCCGTGAAGCAGGAGACGCTCTGGTCAGTGTATGGGCCAACGGTACGGCAAGAGCATGGCACCTATGCCCTGCGCTACGCCAGCATGGGCGATGTGAACCTGCTCACCCAATTCCGGCGCATGAACAAGGCTACCAATTTCAGTGAATGGCAAACGGCCATGCGTGAAGGGTCGCTGCCCATGTTCAACACCGGTTACGCCGACGAGACGGGCAACATCTACTATGTCTACAATGCAAAGCTGCCCTTACGCACAGAAGGATATGACTGGCAGGGGATTTTGCCGGGCAATACCTCGGAAACGCTGTGGACAGAGTATCTCCCTTTTGACGACCTGCCGCAGGTGTTGAACCCCGCCTCCGGTTTTGTGCAAAACGCCAACAGCACCCCCTTCCAGACTACCATTGGCCCGGAAAACCCGACGGCGGCTGACTATTCTGCCGTTTTTGGCATTGAGACGTTTATGACCAACCGGGCGCTGCAACTGCTGGATTTGTTTGCGGCCGATGACGCCATCACCCCGGAGGCGTTCTATACGATCAAGTACAACATGGGCTACCACCCGGATTCGGATGTGGCGCGGGTGGCGGCGCTGCTGGCAGCCAATCCACCGTCTGGTGATCCAAACGTGGCTGCGGCCGCCAACCTGTTAGCCGGTTGGGATTTGCAAGCGACGCCGGAGAGTGAGGCTACGGCCGTCATCGTGATGACCTTCTACTATCTCAATGAATCCGACGCAGTGGATTTAAGCCCGTCGCGGCTGGTGGGTACGGAGATTCCCCCGGCTGTGGCCCAGGATGCTTTTGTGCAGGCGGTGAATTGGCTGGTAGAGCATTTTGGCCGGGTGGACGTGCCCTGGCAGGAGGTGAACCGGCTGGTGCGCGGCAGCGTAGATGTGGGCATGGGCGGCGGCCCGGATATTGTTCATGCGGTGTATGGGCAGTTGCAGGACGACGGCCGTCTGCACGGTTTTGTCGGCGATTCCTACGTCATGCTGGTGCAGTGGGGGGCGGACGGCCGTCTCACCTCCCAGAGCATCCACCAGTTTGGCAGCGCCACCTCCCACCCCGAATCACTTCATTACGCCGACCAGGCTCCCCTTTTCGCCAATCGCCAGCTCAAACCAGTCTGGCTGACGGAAGAAGAAATCCGCGCCCACCTGGAACGGGATTACCGGCCTGGGGAGTGAATGGCATAAGAAGTGGCATAAGAAATTCAACTTTTCCTCAAAAGTTGAACTTCTGCAACCTCAAACGGTATCTGTTGCCGGTTCGCCTACGGCCATGTTGGGCAGTTTTTGCACATACCACAGCGCCAGGAGGGCAAACAAGGCAATGGCCGCAAACGCCGACTTCAGCGCCGTGATCTGCGCCTCGGCATATTGTGTGGTCACGGCCGTTACCTCCGCATCGCTCAACCCTGCTTCCTCTGCCGCCTGCGTCACTTGCTCGACGCTCACAAAGTTGGCGTTCTGCTCTGCCTGGGCTGCCAACTCTGGCGCAATGGCCGCCAGCGCCGGGTCGGATATGACCGCCTTCTGGAAATTGGTAACCAGGGATGCCAGCAAGATCGAGCCAATGAGTGCCGTGCCCAGCGAGGCCCCCAGGTTCTGTGCCGTCCCTTGCAGGCCGCCGGCCTCACTGCCCCGTGCAGCGGAAACGGAAGACATGATCACATTGCCCAATTGTGAGGCTAACAAACCCAATCCGGCTCCAACTAACGCCAACGCGATAGCAAAACCAACCGAGCGCAGATTGGGGCCGGTGAACCCGATAAGCAAAACCTCGCCCACCAGCATGGCGAGTAAACCGGCCAGAACGATCCGTCTTGGCGCATAGCGCACCGACAGCCGTGCCCCGCCCAGGGCAAACACGAACAGCGAGATAGACAGGGGGAGCAAGATAACCCCGGTTTCCAGTGAATCGTAACCCAGGACTGTTTGTAGGTAGAGGGGGAGGACAAAGAAGGTACTCATAATGATGAACTGCTGGCAAAGCAGGGTCGTCAGACCGGCCCGCAGGGGCGGGATTTGCAGAAGTCGCACATCGAGCAATGGCTCTTTGCCGGCTGCGATCAAGGCTTGCTCCCGGCGAGTGAAGAAGCCAAGCAAAATGAGGCCGGTTACAATCAGCCAAAACACAGGCGACAACCCCAACGGCGTGAACGGTGCGGATGCACTTGGCGCAATCCAACCCCATTGGCTGGAACGGAGGATGCCAAACACGGCCGCCCCCAGACCAGCAGCAGATAACACCGCGCCCATTGTGTCCAGTTTGCCCTGGCGGCCTGGTGTGGCCGGGATCAACCGCAAGAACAACATGAGTGCCAGCACCACTACCGTTTCTCCGGCAAAGACGATGCGCCAGGTGTAGTTGGCCGTGACCCAGCCGCCAATGAGCGGGCCAAGCGCTGCCGACGCGCCGCTGACGCCGCCCAAGATGCCATAGGCCAGGGCGCGCTGGCGGCCCGAATAGGTAGCGGCCGTCAGCGCGGCAATGGCCGGGATGACCAGGATCGCCCCAAAGCCTTCCACAAACGACCAGCCCACGAGCAGTACGGCCAGCGTGGGGGAGAGCGCCGTCGTCATTGACCCTGCGCCATAAACCAGCAGGCCAACCATGTAAGCGCGTTTGGCCCCCCAACGGTCGCCCAGCTTGCCGCCGAGCAGCATGAAAGCGGCCATCACCAGGGTGTACATGGTGATGGCCGTCTGTAAACCAACAATGGTGGTGTTCAGGTCGGCCGCGACTTGCGTGATGGACACATTCATTACCGTTGTGTCCAGAACCATGATGAATTGGGCTGCTGCCAGCATGGTGATGACGGCCCAACTTGCCATTTTTTCTTGTGGATTGTTTGTCACAGGTTATTGCCTTGTTTGAGTTTTCGAATCCCTCAAGCCACAGACCTGACAGGTTTTCTGAAACCTGTCAGGTCTGCCTCGCTACTCCATGAGTTCCAAAAGGGTTTACATTTAATGCCGGCGGCGCAAGACGAACTTGACCCCCTCATCAATCAGCAGCAGCACTAAAGCGACGGCGATGCAAATCAACCATTGGTTGCCGTTCAACGAAATGGTGCCCAGAACGCGTTGCAAGAAGCCTAGCTCGGTCGCCAGCAGGGTGAACAGCAGGGAAAGGCCGTACAACTGCAACTGCCGCCGGTCTGCTACCGTGTCACGAACGAAAACAGTACCAAACTCGGAGCGGGCGCTGAGGCCAAGCGCCACGTTGAACAAAGAGAAAACCACAAACCCCATGGTTGCCGCCAACGCCGCATCAGTGGCTTCATAGGTTGTCTCTATTACCAGTGTGCCAATGGCAATCAAGACACCGGTAAAGATGAGGCGCGCCCATTGGGAGCGGGAGAGGACGGGCTGGCTCAACGGCCGTGGCTTGCGATCCATCAATCCCGGTGACGGTTTATCAAATCCCAACGCAATGGCAATGGGCACCTGAATAAGGAAGTTGATATACAACACCACCAGGGTTTGAAAGGGGACGCCGCCCAAAATGAAGAAGAGCGACGCGCCCAGGTAGCTGATGATAAACGCCGAGAGCATCCCCATCTGGAAGCGGATATATTTTGCCAGATTGTCGTAAATGGCACGGCCGTACTCCACCGCCTTCACAATGGTGGCAAAATTATCGT
>CAYXUZ010000150.1:10336-15540 GCA_964467705.1 uncultured Ardenticatenaceae bacterium
CGTCAAAATCATCACCGCCGCTTCTTTGGAGACCTCCGTGCCGGTAATGCCCATGGCCACACCAATGTCCGCCTTTTTCAAAGCGGGCGCATCATTCACGCCATCGCCGGTCATCGCCACGATGTTTTGTTTACGTTGCAGCAAATCCACCAGCCGAATCTTGTCTTCCGGAGCCACGCGGGCAATCACGCCAATGTCCGGTAATCTTTGCATGAGTTCCTCGTCTGGTATGGCGGCAAACTCTGCCCCGGTAAGGGCCTGGCCTTCAATACCCAACTCGTGGCCGATGGCGGCGGCCGTGACCGCATGATCGCCCGTAATCATCCGCACCTGAATGCCCGCGCTGTGGCATTTGGCAATGGCGTCCTTCGCCTCGGCGCGCGGCGGGTCCACAATCCCCACCATCGTCATCAACGTCAGGTCGTTGATCAAATCAATCAACTTGCCTTTGGGGTCAAAGGTTTGCGGGTCAAAATCCTTATACGCCACTACCATCACCCGCTCGCCAGAGGCGGCCATACGGTCATTTTCAGCCAGCGCCAGGTGACGATTTTCGTCCGTGACGGCTACAGCCTCCCCTTCCGGCATCCAAAAGTAGCCGCCGCGACCAATCAACACATCGGGCGCACCCTTCACAAAACAGCGCACCACCGCCTGGCCATTGGCATCCTTCATATTGTGGAAGGTCGCCATGAATTTGTAGTCAGAATCAAAGGGAACTTCGGCCACACGCGGGTACATCTCGCGCGCCCCATCCACGCTGACGCCGCCTTTTTCCGCCAGCACAATCAGCGCGCCTTCGGTAGGGTCGCCGATAAGGGCTTCGCCGTCCAGCCGTGCGTCGGCACACAGCGCCATGCCTAACATCACCGGTTCCAGGTCAATTTTTGCGCCGCCCGCACTCTTGATCTGCCCTTCGGTGGAGTAGGGTGCTGACCCTTTTTGCCAGGGCTGCCCGGCCGCCAGACCGCGTGTGAGTTGCAGTTCACCGGCGGTGCCGTACCCTTCCCCCGTCACCCGGTAGCGATTTTGGCCGGGGATGGAGAATTCAACGGCCGTCATCTTGTTCAGCGTCAGTGTGCCGGTTTTGTCGGAGCAAATGGCGGATACTGACCCCAGTGTTTCCACCGAGGGCAGCCGTTTGACGATGGCGTTATGGGAGGCCAACACCCGCGTTCCCAAAGAGTACATGCTGGTGACCACGGCGGGCATACCGGTGGGGATGGCGGAAATTGCCAACGCAATACCGGCCAGGAAAATGGCGTCAAAATCCTGTCCCTGCGACAGCCCCAGGAACATCATCAACAAGAAGGTGACACCCGCTAAACCGGCAATGACGACGACCAGCCGATCCAACTGCTTTTGCAGCGGCGTTTTGTCGGCTTCGGTCTTGTTCAGCAGGTCGGCGATGTGCCCCATTTCCGTGCCCATGCCGGTGGTGGTGACGATCATCTCGCCGCGGCCACGGGTCACGGCCGTGTTCATATAAGCCATGCAGTGCCGGTCGCCCAGCGGTACCTCGTCTTTGGTGATGGCCTCGGTGTCTTTGGACGAGGCCACACTTTCGCCGGTCAGGGCGGCTTCTTCAATTTCTACAGTGGCAGTGACAAAGAGACGGCCGTCGGCTGGCACCCGATTCCCCGCCTCCATCAGCACAATATCGCCTGGCACCAGTTGTTCGGCGTCAATCTCCACCGCCTGCCCATCGCGGCGCACGCGGGCAATGTTTTTCATCATCTTTTCCAGCGCCGCCAGGCTGGCTTCCGCCTTCGATTCCTGATTCAGGCCCAGGACGGCGTTGAAAACCGTCAGAACCAGAAGTAAGATGGTCGTGCTCCATTCCTGCGTAAAAATCTGGTTGACCACGGCCGCGCCCACCAACAGGATTTGCATGAAATCCTGGTATTGACGCAAAAAGGCCTGCCAGCCCGGTTCTTTGGCCTTCCCCGCCAGTTTGTTTGGCCCATACTGTTGGGCGCGTTGTTGCGCTTCGGCCGTGCTTAGACCCTTTGCCGGATCCACCTGAAGCTGCTTCGCCACCTCCTCGGCCGTCATGGTATACCATTTTGGTTGGGTGTCAGTTGCTGCTGCCATATTCGTTTTCTCCTCTTACTGTAGTTGTAAAATGATAATCTACACTCCACTGGAGATGAAGAGATTGAGAGATTAGGAGATTACTGGTGTACTCAATCTCCCAATCTCCCAATCTCTTCAAATGTTATTGTGCCACCGACAACATCGCTGCTGCCAAAAAACCCATCACCGTAAAAAGCCCGACCAGTTTGCCGCCGTGTTCAAACGCTTCGGGCATCATGGCGTCGGCCAGCATCGTCAACATAGCTCCGGCGGCAAAAGCCTGGGCATACAGCCCGTCCAGTTCCGGCCGTCGGTTAATGAGCAGATAACCCATGCCAGCCGAAGCCGCCGAAACGATTACCAGCAGCGCCCACATCCAAAAGATATGTTGGCGCGAATACCCGGCGGCGGCCAGATTGACCGTCCCGGCGACGCCTTCGGGCAGGTTGGAGATGAACACGGCCGTGATAAACGCCACATTCACCGCCCCACCCAACGCCAGCCCAATGCCCAAAATGAGCGATTCGGGCACATTATCCAGCAGTGTGCCGACGAAAATGGCCGCGCCAGAGCCGGTTTGCTCGCCCGTAATATCCTTCCGGTCCGCGCCGCCCCGGTGGTCAACCAGCCAGTCGCCCACAAAAAAAGCCAGCGCGCCCAACGCAAACGCCAACGCCATGCCCCGGCCCACCAGCACCGATTCGGGCACTAGCTCATAAGCAATGGCGCTGATCAGCGCCCCCGCGCCAATGCCCATGATCATGCCGATGGTGCGGTTGGACAGGCCACGATTCGCCAGCAAATAACCCACTAACAAGGAGGCGGCCGCCAGACCGCCCCACCAGATTGCCGAAAGCATAAGTTTGTTGCAAAACCTGACAGGTCTCAAAAGACCTGTCAGGTTTTAATAAACAGAGGGCACATACCGGTACGCATAATCCGGTTCCACGTAATCCCCTTTTGGCTGACGTTTGGGGAATTTCACCGGTTCACGTGGCACGTCTTCATAGGGCACCACGCTGAGCAGATGGGAAATGCAGTTCAGGCGTGCCCGGCGTTTGTCGTTGCCATCCACCACATACCAGGGACTATCGTCGGTATCGGTGGCGGCAAACATGGCGTCACGGGCGCGGGAATAGTCATACCAATGGCTGTAGCTCTTCAAATCCATCGGCGTGAGTTTCCAGATTTTACGGCCGTCGTCATCACGTGCTTTCAGGCGCAGGCTCTGGTTTTCCATGCTCACTTCCAGCCAATACTTGATCAGAATCACGCCCGAATTGATGATGGCCCGTTCCACCGGGGCGGCATACTTCAGGAAGTATGCCACCTGCTCTTCCGTGGCAAAACCCATCACCCGTTCCACACCGGCCCGGTTGTACCAGCTTCGGTCAAATATCACCACTTCGCCGGCGGCCGGTAAGTACGGCATGTAACGCTGAAAATACATCTGCGACTTTTCCCGTTCGGTGGGTGCGGACAAGGCCACAACCTTAAATACGCGCGGGCTGGTGCGTTCGGTGATGCGCTTGATGACACCGCCTTTCCCGGCCGTGTCTCGCCCTTCAAACACGATGCACACCTTCGCCCCGGTATATTTCACCCACTCCTGCATCTTGACCAACTCCTCCTGGAGCGGCCGCATCTTCTTTTCAAATTCTTTATTGGAGAGCGGTTCGGAGGTGGTTACGGCCGTAGCTTCCATCACAACCTCTTTTTCTTTCTCCTTTCCCTTCTTGCCCTTCTTTTTGCCTTTTTCTTTTGCCATTTCCGTCTCCTTCTATAATCAGGGGAGCGGGGCACGCCTTCGTGCTCCGCGTGGGACGTGGGGTGTCCCACACTCCTCGATTAAATAGCCCAAATGACCAATCTCTCAATCTCCTCCCTACACCGGGTCGCGCCACACGGGGCAGGTCATACAATGGCCACCGCCGCGCCCGCGCCCTAATTCCGAACCGGGGATGGTCAGCACCGTGATGCCTGCCTGCCGCAGCCGGGCATTTGTCCACTCGTTGCGGTCATACGCCACCACCACGCCGGGCTGCAAGGCTACCACATTGTTGCCATCGTCCCACTGCTCCCGTTCCTGTTCAAACTCATCACCGCCGGTCGGCACCACGCGCAGCTTCTTTAGCCCCAGCGCCTCCTGCACTACGGCCAGCCAGCCTTTGTCTTCGATGGTCACATCCATTTGCCCTTCTTTGTTGCCGGGGCGGTAACTGATGGGCTGGATAGTGTTGACCACCCGCTCGTAAATCGTCACCAGGTCACGGTCACAGAAGGTGAAGATGGTATCCAGGTGCATACTGGCCCGGTCTGGTGGCATTTTGGCGGCAATAACGCGGGTGGCTGCGCCATGTTTGAACAATGCCTGCGCCACCTGCCCCACCGCCTGATAAGTGGTGCGCTCACCCATGCCAATCAGCACCACGCCATTCCCCACCGGCATCACATCACCACCCTCAACGGTAGCATTGCCATGATCCACATCCGGGTCGCCCCACCAGATTTTGAAATCGCCGCCCTTAAATTCGGGGTGGTATTTGTAGATGGCGGTCAGGTGCAGCGTCTCTTTGCGGCGGGCGGGCCAGAACATGGGGTTGACGGTGACGCCGCCATAAATCCAGCACGAACTGTCGCGGGTGAAGAGTTGGTTGGGCAGGGGAGAGATGACAAATTCGCCGCCGCCCCATGCTTTGCGGGCAAAATTGCCCAGTTCGCCGGGCAGTTCGGCAATGGTCACACCGCCAATCAGGTGCGCCACAAGTTTGACCGGTTCCAGGCTGTCCAGCCAGGCGCGCAGTTCCGGCACCACACCTACGCCTACTTCGTTAGGGGTGATTTTGCGGTCAAGGATGTACGCTTTACCTTCCGGGTCGGCGACCACATCTTCCAACAGTTCATGGACACGCATGACCTTGACACCCGCTTCTTCGCGCATCAAATCTACAAAAGCGTCGTGGTCTTGCCGCGCCTTGCGCGTCCAGATCACGTCATCGAACAGCAGTTCCTGGCAGTTGCTGGGCGTCAGCCGCCGCATCTCCAGCCCTGGCCGATGCACAATCACTTTTCTCAACTTACCGACTTCTGAATGAACTCCAAATTCGCTCATGGTTTTGTTCTCCTCG
>CAYXUZ010000151.1:0-3455 GCA_964467705.1 uncultured Ardenticatenaceae bacterium
CCGTACCTCCCCCATTATTGCACAAAATAACACGGCCATCGGGGGTGGACGGCCGTACACCCACACCACTACCACACAAAACAGCACGGCCGTCAGACAGCACGGCCGTGTCCCCAAAACCCATCGCTCACCCCATCATCACGTGCGCTGCTTCCCAGCCAATGAGCGCCTTTTTGCGGGTAACACCCCAATGGTAGCCACCCAGGTCGCCGCTTTTTTGGATGACGCGGTGGCAGGGAATGAGGTAGGCGATGGGGTTATGACCAACGGCCGTGCCCACCGCCCGCACCGCCTTTTCCTGCCCCGCCGCCCGCGCCAGGGTACCATACGTCACCAACGCTCCCGTCGGCACACGCAGCAGCGCCATCCACACTTGAATTTGAAAATTGGTCCCCTTCAGGTAAACGGGTAATGGAGTTGTACGCTCACCAGGAGAGAAGATATGGCCTACGGCCGTTTCCGTCCCGACCGCATCTTCCACTAATCGCGCCTGGGGCCAGGCACGGGAAAGAGCCTCAAAGGTGGCGGCACGGCCGTTGCCCATCACAAACGACAACCCGCAAATACCCCGTTCCGTCTCCGCTACCAACGCCTCGCCAAAGGGGGTAGCGTGAAACCCATAATGAATGGTCAGCCCCGCACCTCTGGCTTTGTACTCACCTGGTGTCACCGCTTCGTGGGTGACAAACAGATCATGCAGGCGACCCGGCCCAGACAGCCCGGCAGCAAATGTCGCCTCGAGCAAACTTTGCGACTCATCCAACACCTGTTTGGCATGTTGAATCGTCAGGTATTGCACAAACCGTTTAGGGCTGATGCCTGCCCAACGGCTAAACAACCTTTGGAAATGATACTCGCTCAACCCCACATGCGCAGCCACCTCTGCCAACGCGGGCTGCTTTTGATAATGTTCTTCCAGGTAATGAATCGCGTTTTCAATTAGTTGGTAATCAGTCATTGCTTCAGCATACATGAGTGGAATCCTCCGGTTACAATTCAGACATCCGATTTCTCAAAGAAATCGGATGTCGTGTTAATCTCCGCTAACTGTAACAGAGCCGCTCACCATTCTCCACCCGATTCTTGCGACAAGATGCAGTTCGGACGGCTTTCGGACGGCCGTGCCCTACACTGTTGCCAATCAAACAACACGACTAATTGACAACCTGCCCATTACATATGAAAATTCGTAACGCAATCTGGCAAAGCGCACCACAATTTTACAGGAGACGACATGACCCAAGTGCAAGCCCTTAAATGCCCCTCGTGTAATGCCTCATTAGAATATGACGGCCGTTCCGAAACTATCCGCTGCGAATTTTGCGGCACCACCATCATTGTGCCCGAAAACATGCGTGCGGGTGGCTACCAGGCCAGCGGCTCCGGCTATATGTACGGCGAATCACCCGAAAAAGCGGAAAACATCCATCAAGTCCTCGAACTGGTACGGCAAGGCAGAAAGATTGACGCCATCAAACTATACCGCGACACATTCGGCGTGGGTCTAAAAGAGGCCAAAGATATTGTGGATGGTCTGGAAAAGGGCCGGCCAACGGCCGTGACCATCACCACCACCTCCGTCGCCCCAGCCGCCGGGGCCAGCAGTTGTGGTTGCATCATTGGCATTGTTATCCTCCTATTTACACTGGGCATTGTTGTCGCCGCCATGGTTCCCTTCTTCTCCATTACCCAAATCATCGAAGATCCACAAACCTTCATTCAACAGGTAAGCGAAGGGGACATTGAAACATTCGTTCAGGAAGTGAGCGTGGATATTGCCAGCGCCAATCGAAATATCCAAAACAGCCCGTTGGTCACCACCAGCGGCGGTGACGGGTTGGGCGCTGACCTGATCGTAGAAAACTGGCAGTATGCCAACAACACAAACACCATCCGGCTCAGCTACACCGAAGAGAACGACGGCAATCGCACCACCCGTTGGGAAGTAGCCGTTGGCGATTCCAGTAACAATCTTGGTTTCAACGTCGGCTTTGACAACCAGCAGGTCTACTACACCAGCGGCAGCACCCTCTACGCCGTCAACCGCGCCAGCGGCGCCCAGGTCTGGCAGGCCAACCTCAGCGACATCGTAGATAGGCGGTGTTACGGCTGTCTGCGCTCCGATCAAGGGGTGGTGGTGGCCCTGACGGCCGACAACACCCTCTACGGCCTGAATGCCAACACCGGCCAAACCTTATGGCAGGCGCGCCTGGAAAGCGACACCCCCGTTTACCTGGAAGAAGGGTTTGTCGGTTTAGCCTTCCTCAAAGACAAAGTGGCCGTTCTGGATGAGTCCGAAAAAGCAGGCGGATTTGGTTTTGCCCTCAAACTATACGACCTCAACAGCGGGGAAATGGCTATCCAACTGGTGCCCATGTGCCCAGACATTGACAACTTTTTCGACCCCGCCCCCTTTGGCTATTATGATCAGGTGTTTATTGACGAAGCTCAAGATCGCCTCTTCTTCTTATGGGGCGAGAGCATCAACGGCCCGGAATGTCTGGAAGAATGGAACCCGGAAACGGGCGAAGCCATCTGGCAATCACGGCTGCCGGGGGATGACACCGGTATTTCTTCTTCCATCGGGCGGGGCATCGTCACGGAGTGGAACTTCTCGCCCTACTTTGCCTTTAACGGCCAGACCTTGATGCTGCCCGCTTACCAATCATCCAACCAAGGTGTGGCGCTGGCCGACTTGAGCAATGGCGCGATTCAGTTTAACGTGCAAGACGAAGATTATGAGATGTGGCCCATTGGGGTGCAGGGGGACACGGCCGTCATCTGGAGCGAACGACAGCGCGGCACCACTCAGGTGGAAGTGTGGGGGCTGAACCGCACCACCGGCGAACGGCTGTGGCAGCACACCCTCACCGCGGAATACCTGTTTGATATGGATCCGTTTGACGACCGTTGGACTTACCAACTCACGCCCAATGGCCTGTACATTTTGCAACTATTTGCCACCCCGGAACCACCTGAACTGCTGGTGCAATCGCTTAATACGGCCACCGGCGCACTCAACTACGAAGTGAAAAATACACTGGCCAGCGACTACTGGGAAGGGCTGGCCCGCACCCCCAGCCATCTCTATCTGTCGCTAGAGTCCCTGGTCGGCGTAGACCTGAGCACTGGCGAAGCGACACAGGAATGGCCGTAGCCGGTAATCAGTAAACGGTAATCGGTTTGCCATCACCGATTACCGTTTACCGTTCACCGATTACCCATGCTGACCCTAGCCACACGGCCGTCCTTCCACACCCTGCTCGATGCGGTCACACTGACGGCCGTAGACCCCACCCCACCCGCCCTCATCTACCTGCAAACGGACAGCCCGCCGCAAACTATCTCGCGGCAGATGTTTTGGCAGGCTGTTACTGGTTATGCGAATGGGCTGCGGCGGTTGGGCATCCAGCCGGGCGACCTGATCATCATCGCCCACACCCAAAATCTGGAAA
>CAYXUZ010000151.1:3465-13975 GCA_964467705.1 uncultured Ardenticatenaceae bacterium
CTGGAAAGCATCTATGCCTTCTGGGGGGCGCTGCTGATCGGCGCCCTCCCCTCCATGTTCCCCACCCTTACCGAAAAGCTGGACGCCGACGTGTACATGCGCCACATGGCGGAACTGGTGCGTCTTTCGGCCGTCAAAGCGGTGCTGACGACAGATGAATTTGCGCCGCAGTTGCAAACGGCCGTGAACTGCCCCGTGTTTGCTTCATCAGCGATTAGAGACTGGGAGAGTGAGAGGGAGAGTGAGAGACTGAGAGACTTCCAGTCTCCCCATCTCCCAGTCTCCCCATCTCCTGATTCCATTGCCTTCCTGCAACACTCCTCCGGCACGACCGGGCTGCAAAAAGGGGTGGCGTTGTCGCATACGGCCGTGCTCAACCAGCTTGCCAGTTATAGCGATGCCCTGCAACTGAACGAGCAAGACGTAATCGTAAGCTGGCTACCGTTGTATCACGACATGGGGTTGATTGCCGGGTTTTTGCTGCCGCTGGTGCAGGGCATCCCTCTGGTGCTCATGTCCCCGTTTGATTGGGTCAGCCACCCCGCCCTGCTGCTGCGCGCCATTCATGATTACCAGGGCACGCTCTGCTGGCTGCCCAACTTCGCCTATAACCACTGCGCCCGCCGCATTCGCGCCCGCGACAAAGAAGGGCTGTCGCTGGCCTCCATGCGCCTGTTCATCAACTGTTCTGAACCCGTGCGGCATGACAGTCACCAGTTATTCCTGGAGGCCTTTGCCGCCAACGGTGTCCGCCCGGAAATGTTGGGCGTCAGTTATGCCATGGCCGAAAACACGTTTGCGGTGACACAGACGGCGCCGGGGAATACGGCCGTCCTGGACACCATAGATGAACACGAACTGACCCATCATCAATATGCGCAGCCGGTGGCCGCCGACCACCCCCAGGCGGCCGTCAAAGTCTCCTGCGGGCCAGTGATTGCGGGGACGGAAGTGGCGGTGTGGGATGCGGACGGCCGTGTCCTGCCCGACCGACACGTCGGCGAAATTGCCCTCCGCAGTAATTGTATGCTTACGGAATACTACCGGCGGCCAGATTTACGGCCGTTCCTGAACGGCTGGTACAAAAGCGGCGACAAGGGATATATGGTAGAGGGCGAAGTTTTTGTGATTGGCCGGGCCAAAGAGATGATCATCAACGCCGGGAAAAACGTCTACCCACAGGACATCGAAGCCATCGTCAATGGCGTGCCCGGCGTTCATGCCGGGCGGGCCGTCTGTTTTGGCGTGCTCGATGAGAAAGAGGGCACGGAACTGATCGCCGTTGTTGCCGAGGTGAAAACCAGCGACCCCGCCGAACGCAAGGAGATCAACAAAGCCATTCGCCAGGAAGTGGCCCGGCAAAGCGGCGTCAGCGTCAGCTACGTGCATCTGGTTGGCCGCCACTGGCTGCTGAAAACCTCCAGCGGCAAAATCGCCCGCGCTGCCAACCGGGAAAAGTGGCGGACGGAAACTGACAATTGATAATTGTCAATTGTCAATTGATCAGCCAATCAGCACTGTCTCCTCAGGATAATGCAGCAGGCTGCTTTCCCGGCTGCGGCTGAGCAGTACCAGCACAATAGTCAATGCGCCCAATCGTCCCCAAAACATCATAAAAATGATGATCAACTGCCCGATTGGGTTGAGTTGGCCGGTGACGTTTAGCGTCAGGCCACAGGTGGAAAAAGCGGAAACGACCTCGAACAGCGCCGGGCCTAGTTCCAGGGGATGTGTCAGGAGCAGCAGCCAGGTAGCCAGACCGCAGACAAAGAGGCTGACGATGAGCACGGCCGTTGCCCGTTTCACAATGCGTGTGGGGATCGAACGCTTGAAAGCGTTCACGCCGGGCGTGCCTCGCAAAAAACTCCACATCACCGCCAGCAAAACCACCAGCGTGCCGGTGGTAATGCCGCCGCCCATGGAAGCCGGGCCGCTGCCCACAAACATCAGACCAACCAGCACCAACTGGCTTTCCGGCTGCACCAGGGCAAAATTTTCCAGCCCCGGAAAGCCGGCCGTGCGCGCCGATACCGATTGAAACCAGGTCTGCACCAGTTTCTCGTCTAAAGGCAGGTCAGCCGCCACCCCCCTGGTCGCTTCCGGCAGATACAAAGCTACCCAACCAACCAGGATGAGCGCCAGCGTGACCAGCAGTGTCAGCCGTGTATGCAGCGACAGCCGCCGTTGTTGCCGGTACATCAACAGGTTATGAAAGACGGGCAGCCCCAGGCCACCCAATATCACCAACACGCCCAAAATAATCAGCGTGGGATTATCGTTGGGGATGCCGTTTGGATAGGCAGGCGTACCCCAGAACAGGTCAAACCCGGCATTACAGAAGGCGGCGACGGCATGAAAGATGGCATAAAACAAGACGCGGTCAGAAGGCACAATATCGGTCTGCCGCCAGTACACAAAGAGAACGGCCGCGCCAACCGCTTCTATGACAAACATGCCCGTCAGGATGCGCCCCAGGTAGTGGGAAATGAGCGAAGGGTTTTGCAGACCCAGCGAATCGGCCAGCAGCAGACGGTTGGGCAAGGAGACCCGGCGGCCAGAGGCGCGCAGCAGCAAGGCGACCAGAGCCATATAACCCAGGCCGCCCATTTGAATGAGCAGCAGGAGAATAACTTGCCCGGCAAAGGTGAAGTCGGTGCTGGTGGTCAGCACAGACAGGCCGGTGACGGTGACGGCGGAAGTTGCCGTAAAAAACGCTTGCATGAAGGTGATGGGGCGAGTGGTGAGACCCGGCAGCAGCCAGAGCAGCAATGTGCCCACCACGATGAGCGTCAGCAGACCGACAATGGGCCGCAAGGGAGAGGGGATGTGGCGGATGGGGTGCTGGAAAACGGCCGTGCCCGGCAAACGAATCACACGCTGGCGTTTGCGCCCAAAGGTGAGGCGGCCTTTCATGGTTGCTCGCTGAATCGGGTCAGGCTTTGATGTGTGCCCAGGAGGATCAGCGTGTCCGCAGGCTGCAAGATGACATCATCGGCCGGGGAGACAATCAGTTCCTCCTGGCGCTTGAGCAGCAGCAGCGTCAATTCATACCCGCTGCTAAAGGGCACATCGCCCACCCGTTTGCCCACCAGCGGCGGCGGCAGCATCGTTTCCATGATGCTGTAATCGTTTTGCAAGGGCAAGCGGTTGATGATGGCCGGGTAGGCCAGCTCGTCGGCCAGCCAGACGCCGCTGTCACGCACCGGCGTCACCACCCGGTTGGCGCCCAATCGCTGCAAAATTTCACGCTGGCGGTTGGTGTCGGCCCGGCAAACGACATTTTTCACTCCTAACTGTTTCAACAAATCATGCACCAGAATGGTGGCTTCAAAATCATCACCAATGGCCACAACGGCCGTGTCAAACGAAGAAATGTCCGCCTCTTGCAGCGCCGCCTCATTGGTGGCGTCCAGCATGACGGCCTGGGTGATGTGGGGGGCAATCTCCTGTACCGGCCCCATTTGCCCATCAATGCCCAACACCTCATACCCCAACTCTTCCAGCCGCCGCGCCAGTGCGGTGCCAAAACGCCCCAGGCCAATGACCACAAACTCTTGCTGCGATTTCTGACGTTTCATAATCCCTCCGGTAGATGCTGCCGAAGTATAATCGCGCCACCACAAACGTTCAAAATACAGCCCGGTCATTTGCCAAGATAAACATGGTGGTTTTTATTTGCGTTGACAAATTCTTCCTTTGCTTTTACATTATTTCCTGTTACTCGTCGCCGGAGAGTCGCAAAAATGGGAGCGCCACTCCGTGCATATCACCTATTTTTAGGAGGTTACAAATGCCCGCAAAGTATAAAGTGATTCCCAAAGTGAACCCCCGCGATCCGGAGGGGCCACGCAAGTATTACCCGTCGTTGCAGGCGAGCGGCCGTACCCGCCAGCGCCAACTGGCGTTGGAAGCAGCCGACCGTTCCACCTTGAGCGACGCGGACATGGACGCCGCCATGACCAACTTGCTGGCGCTCATCCCCAAACACCTGGCCGAAGGGCGCATTGTAGACCTGGGTGAGTTTGGCGTTTTCCGGCTGGCGATCAGCACGGAAGGGCTGGACACGGCCGAGGAGGTGACGGTGCGCAATATCAAGAAGATCGGGGTGCGTTTCACCCCCGGCCCGGCGTTTAAGAAGGCGCTGGCCGACGCGCAGTTTGAGAAAACAGCATAGCCGTTAACGGCCCAAAACAGTGTGCCTGTGGGGTGGTCGTAAACAATCCCCACAGGCACATTTTCCTTCCCGCCAAAAAACAGAAGTGTTTTTCAAAAAAGCAGAAGTGTTTTTTCAAAAAGTAGAAGTGATTTGAGCTTCGATCACTTGTGATCTTGAGCAAAAACAGAAGTGTTTTTCAAAAAAGTAGAAGTGTTTTTTTGCTGATTGCTACTGTATTGTTAGTCAAGTTATATTTGAGGTCGCTAATAAAAGGTGGTTTACCAAATAAACTGAAAAAAATAGGTATATATCATTATGCGTGACGAAATCCTTGAAAAGTTTGGAGATCATGGAGCAGACAGCTCCCGACGAGATCGTTTTCAGGAACATTACGCTGCATATCTGTGCATAAAAATGCTCAATGATCCCTCGATAAGCAAGGTAATCTGCGAATATGGTGAAGACGTTGTAATAGAGAAGAATGGAACATTTCGACTTTATCAAGTCAAAACGAAACAAGAGTCGGTTAATGATTGGCAGTTGAAAGATTTAATCCCAATATTCAGTAAAACCTTCGCTATGGCCCCCTATTTTGGGAATGTTTCAAAGTGTTGTTTTGTTAGTAACGAAGGGGCGACCGGAATGTTATTTCAACTGAAAACCATTCTTCAGCAACCTCAAATCCAATGGAATGATTCTGAAACTAAATTTTTTGAGGATTTTTGCAAAAACCACAGTCGAACAATAATTGGCGAAATCAAGAATGTAGACCCTAGTTCGAAGATAACAATAGACGATATAAGAAATTTTTTATTGAAGTTAGAGATTGATACAGATTTCCACCACATGAATTATTTAGAAGACAGCAACGTTCGAAGTCTTCGAAAATACGTGGAAAGTGCTCATGAACAAAATCCATTCGTTCTATTGGATTCTGAATTGGAGGAGGCCTATGATCGACTACTAGGTGTCATAGGAAAAGCCACAATTGGTCGTTCAAAGGAAGAGAAAACAATTTTCAGAAACCAAGTTCTTGATTGCTTGAAATATCCAAGATTGAGAAAACTTCTCTATAGCTTCCCAACCGCAGAAGAGATTGAGCAAGCACCAGGACAAACTCGTCTAGAAAAAAAGTTGGGCCTAGGAGGATTTACACCTCTCTTTATCAACAATGCGCGTGAGGAAATGGTTTCCGTTATGAATCAAACTAGGCGTTGGGATTTTGGTCATGCTGCGGAAATCTTGGAAGATATTCGTTTTCGAGTGCGGCATTTATGCATTGATCATTATGACAAAGTGTGCAAAACCCATCCAGGACAAGAAGAATTGGGCAGGGAAATTCTTGAAGAAATCAAAAAGGATTTACCGCGTTTGATTGACTACTATTGTCGAACAGATTTGCCATTCATAGATGAAATATTTCTTGAAGGCATTGCTATGCAGTTAACCAGTGAATGTAAATTTTACTGGAGTCAGCATCTTCGGTAACAAGGAAAATGTCTGTGCAAGAACATCAAAGCATTGAGTATCATGCGGCTCGATTGCTCATTCTAATAGGACTTTGTGGCATACCTGTTGACGAACCTCAAATTAAGGGAAGAACCCTCTTGGCAAAGCTCGATTTTTTCCTTCGCTATCCATTGTATCTCGATAAAGCATTGAGGATAGAAACTGGTATTACCCTTGATGATCTTATGAGTTATGAACTTGATAATGTGGAGACCAGAATGATTAGGTACAAATATGGGCCCTGGGATAATACATATTATTCTGTTTTAGCTTACCTCATATCAAAGGATTTAATAAGTGTAAAGCTCATTAAAAATGTGGAACACTTTGGCCTAACTGATTCTGGAAAAGCAGTCTTGCAAAATCTTCTGGATAAAGAGTCCTACAATGTGATTACAGCAAGAGCAAGAATTTTAAAGAAGGTTTTTGGTAGGTGGTCAGGAACAAAAATAAAGGCGTTCATTTATAAGTGGTTCCCCGAGATTATATCTCTACCTACAGGGCATGAAATCTGAAAATGACTAAAAAGAATCTATCTCCTCTTCTGAAAATTAACCGGATAATAGTCACTGGAGAACTTGGCTGTGACATAAAATTGGGATCGGGTATAAACATTGTCAAAGGTGAGAGCTTTTTAGGTGACATTGCTTCTTCTAATGATTGCGGAAAGACAACTTTTACCGATTTGATTAAATATGGATTGGGAGATAGAGATCGTTTTAACAGCGGATCGATCGCCGAAAAAATCGGCCTTCTTTTTTTGGAAGTCAATGCTAATGACGAGACAATTACTATTCGTCGCCATCTTAACAAGCCAGATGCTAGAGTAGGGATCTTCCTTGGCAAGTATGATTCTCAATTCTCATCTAAGGAGCCAGATTTTTTAGTAGCACCCAATACTTCATTTTCCGATTATTTACTGGAAAAACTAGGGATACCCAATTTGCGAATTCCCTTATCAACCAAACCAGGAACTCAACCTACACCAATAACTTTCCAGAATTACATGCGCCTTTTCTATATGGATCAAAAAAATAGTTTTCAGGAAATTATGTATAGGGTTCAACCTGAATGGTTAAAGGGGAAAATTGTAGAAATATTACTGGGTATGGCTAAAGAAGAAGTTGAGCAGTTAAAAGTTAGAGTTCAAAAACTGACAAACGATATTGATGACTTACAAAAAGAAATTAAAAATGTCACAGACTTTTTGGCAAAGAGTGGGGGGAAAAATAGAGTCGAAATTTTTGACAGGTTAGAGGAAAAAAGGAGAGAGCGAGAAGAATTTCAAACACAAATTGTTTCGGTAAAAAACGGAATGATGGGCAATAGAGGATTAACAGATAAGTTGAGAGAAGATCTTGGCCAAATAGGGCAAAGGCTAATAGTTTTTCAGGAAAATCGATCAAAATTGAGCGTCAAGATAAATGATTTCGAGGCTTTGCTAAACAGTTTGCGTGTGGATAGAGAAAAGATAATCAAAACAAAAGATGCTGAGTTCGTATTATCAACAGTTGATTTTGTGAAATGTCCAAGGTGTCTTCAACATATTACGCAGGAAATGAAACAAAGAGAATCAGAAGGCAATTGTATGGTTTGTAATCGTCCACTAATATTACGGCCTTCTAGCACTTCTATTCTTGATAAGGATGACATTGTAGAAGAAGAAATCTCAGAAGTGCAATTGCTTCTTGCTACATATGGAAAGAATTTAGAAGAACTAAATGGTCAGATTGCTCTACTGGAAAACCAGAAGACCATTGTGCAGGAGGAGCTAGATAGACGTAGTGCGTCTTATGTTTCACCATTTGTAGATACACTTGAACGTCTCTTGCATGATGTTAACGAGATAGATTCTGAGATTGAGTTACTTAATCAGCAACTTAGACAATGGGAATTGGTTGAACAGCGTGAAGAGTGGCTAGAAGAACGAAAAAGCGAGCGAACAAAATTGCTAAGTCAAATTAGCGAAATTGACACAGGGGATGTCACAAAAATACGAAAACTTTCAGAGTATTATGAAGCTTTTCTGCGACGAGTTGAGGATCCAGAACTAAAAAATGCGAGAATTAACCCTCAAAACATGTTACCGCTTGTTAATGGCAGACCTTATACAGAGGACGTTGGAAGTGGTTGGCAATCAGTAAGAACTATTGCTTATCATTTCGCGATACTTATATTCTCAATTTATGAACCCTGTTATTACCCCAGATTCCTTATGCTGGATTCGCCAAGAGCCTTTGACCTCAACAGTAAATCATATGAATTGCTTCTACTTCAATTCCATTACTTGCAGCAAAGACTTGTTGAATCGGACTTTCAAGTAATCCTCACAACCAGAAATCTACCGGAGGGGCTTGAAGATTACGTTATTGAACGTCTAAATAACAAAAATAGGATGCTTTTAAGACCTGACGGTGAGCGGGAGCAATCAGCATTTCCATTAGTGAGTGCCTCTTAGTTTGTAAAGTCACTTCACTCTCTTAACTTTGCTTTGGGCAGGATGGCTAACATGGCTAATACGGCCGTCACCACACCCACATCATTAGTCACATCTGAGGTTGTTTTACAGGGGAGAATTTAGCAACACGGCCGTATCTCCCCCATACGGCCGTGCCCATCATCACCGCTCACTTTTCACTGTCCACCGCTCACTGCCCACTGCCCCCTTCTCACAACCGCGGCCCTGCCGCCTTAATCTCCTCGGTCACACCGGCTTCAAACTGCTTGAAGTTCTCGATGAACATACCCACCAGTTTGCGCGCCTGGGCGTCGTAGGCGTCCTTGTCCGCCCAGGTGTTACGTGGATTCAGCGCCTCTTCGGGCACACCGGGCACGTGGGTGGGGATTTGCAAGCCAAAGTAGGGTTCGGTAGTGAACGTTACGTCGTCGAGTTGGTTTTCGACAACGGCCGTGACCATCGCCCGTGTATAGGCCAGTTTCATGCGACTGCCCACGCCATACGGCCCACCCGTCCAGCCCGTATTCACCAGCCACACCTTCACCCCATGCTGCGCAATCTTCTCACCCAGCAGCTTGCCATACACCCCCGGATGCAGCGGCATAAAGGGCGCGCCAAAACAGGTGCTAAAGTTCGGCTGCGGCTCCGTCACACCGCGCTCCGTGCCCGCCACCTTCGCCGTGTACCCGCTGAGGAAATGGTACATCGCCTGCGCTTCCGTCAGCCGGGAGATGGGGGGCAGTACGCCAAAGGCATCGGCCGTCAGGAACAGGATATTCTTCGGATGCCCACCCACCCCACGTGGATCGGCGCGGGGAATATGCGTAATGGGGTAGCTGGAACGGGTATTCTCCGTGCGTGAATCGTCATTCAGGTTAATCTGATGCGTGGTCGAATCATAGATCACGTTTTCCAGCACCGTGCCAAACATGCGCGTCGTCTGATAAATCTCCGGCTCCCCCTGCGGGTCCAGCCGGATCACCTTGGCATAACAGCCGCCTTCAAAATTAAAGACGCCGTCATCACTCCAGCCATGTTCATCATCGCCAATCAACGTGCGCTTCGGGTCGCTGCTCAACGTCGTTTTGCCTGTGCCACTCAGGCCAAAAAACAGGGCCACGTCGTCCAAATCCGCGCCATAATTGGCGCTGCAATGCATACTCATCACCCCCCGTTTGGGCAGGTAATAATTCATGGCCGAAAAGATGCTTTACTTGATCTCGCCGCCATATTCCGTGCCGCCGATGATCACCAGCCGCTTGCCAAAATCCACCAGGATGAAGGTCTGGGTGCGGGTGCCGTCAAACTCCGGCTCGGCATGGAAACGGGGCATGTCAATGACCGTAAATTCGGGCACATGGTTCGCCAGCTTCTCCGGGTTGCGCTCGCGGATGAACATATTGCGCGAAAACATATTGTGCCAGGCATACTCGGTAATAATACGTACCGGCATCTGGTAACGGGCATCCGCCCCCACATAGCCATCAAAGACAAAGATGTCCCGATTTTGGATGTAGGCGATGATGCGCCGGTACAGATTATCAAATTTTTCCTGGGAGATGGGCCGGTTCACCTTGCCCCACCAGATGTCCTTCTCACTGGTGGGTTCTTCCACGATGAATTTGTCATTGGGGGAACGGCCGGTATGGTCGCCGGTAGAAACCACCAACGGCCCCAAATGGGCAATCACCCCTTCGTGGCGGTGTATCACTTCTTCATAGAGTAACGGGGTGGGTAAATTCCAATAAACAACACCGGCATTGCGGATGCCGTGATTTTCAACACCATACTTGCTGACATTTGCGCCAAAGTTTTGCATAGCTCACCTATCCTTTTGTCAAAATTCAGTGGGAAGTGGAATAGATTGGTTCAATCTTGCAGATTGAACCAATCTGGCCTAAGTGTAATGCAATGTGACGGTTTTCACAAAGGCTATGGGGTGGCAGGTTGCAGGTGGCAAGTGGCTCTTACCGGCAACATGCCACTTGCAACTGGCAACCTAAACGTTAACGATCTAATGTGCCCAGGGGCAGGCCGGGCGGCAACGGCCGTGGCTGGTCACAGCTACTTTCCACCCGTACATGCTGCTCCTGAAGCGATGAATCATAAAAGGTGTGCATCACGTCCAGCACATGGTAGGCCAGTTCCCCGGAAGCGCGATGGACACGGCCGTAGCTCAACCCATACGCCATATCCGCCACCCCAATGCCCCGCCGCACCTCGTCACTATGCGTCAGTTCCACCTCTTCCCACTCGCTGCTGGTGGAACGACGCAGCCGCACCGGGCCACCAAAAATGTTGGGGTCAGGCACACTCAGCGAACCGGCCGCACCATAAATCTCAATGCGCGGCAGGTGGTGGCCCCAAGAGTCAAAGCTGGTGATCAT
>CAYXUZ010000151.1:13985-15451 GCA_964467705.1 uncultured Ardenticatenaceae bacterium
ATTTGCATCGTCCCGGCCACGTGCGTGGGTACATCCACACTGATGCGCTCACCGCTGGCGGCTACGCGCTCCGGGAAAGAGGCGCGGGCCATGGCCGCCACCTGGCGTACCGGCCCCAACAAATGCACCAGGGCGGTGATGTAATACGGCCCCATATCAAACATCGGCCCGGCCCCTTCTTTGTAGAAAAAGGTGGGGTTGGGATGCCATCCTTCCGGCCCATGACTGAGCATGAAGGCGGTGGCGGCCACCGGTTCGCCAATCACGCCGTCGTCAATCAATTTACGGCAGGTTTGCAGACCGCCGCCCAGAAAGGTATCCGGCGCGCAGCCCACACGCACACCCATTTCTTGCGCCGCTTGCAGGATGGCCCGGCCGTCCGCCCGGGTGATCGCCAACGGTTTTTCGCTGTGAATATGTTTGCCTGCCGCAATGGCCGCCAAACTCACTTCGGCATGGGCGGCGGGGATGGTCAGGTTGATGACAATTTCAATGTCCGGGTCGGCCAGCAGTTCGGCGGGGCTGGCATACACGCGGGGGACGTTGTGTTCGGCCGCTTTGGCCTGGGCGATGGCGGGCACGATGTCGGCAACGGCCGTGACCTGCAACAGATCAAACAGGCGGCAGCCATTGATATACGCGCTGCTGATGTTGCCGCAGCCAATAATTCCAACTTTAACGGGTTCCATGTGCTAATCCTTTTTGAGTGAGATACGTATAACTTTGCTGCACGGCCGTGAGCATGTCCGTCGCGCAGCGATCTAATTCCACCACCATCCATTCAGCATAGGCGGCGGCGGGAATGATGGCGTTGTAGTTCATCACCCCCTGACCGACGGCCGTCATGCTGGATTGGGTATTATCGGCCGGGCCGTCTTTGACGTGCAGCAGGGTCAGGCGTGATCCCAGGTCGGCGACGGCCGTCAGCGGCTCCACGCCACCCACCTGTACCCAATAGGTATCCAGTTCAAACTCGACCGTTGGGCTCAGATATTCGAGCCAGAGGTGGTACGGCCGTGTGTCACCCGCCGGCTCAAACTCAAACCAGTGATTGTGCATGAGCAGGGTCAGGCCATGCGCAGCGGCAACGTCGGCGGCTTCGTTCACCCGGTCGCAGAGGCGGCGGATGCTGTCCACACTTTTGTATTCGTCGGGCGGCAGCCAGGCGCAGACCAGCCGGGAACTGCCCAACGCCGCCAGCCGATCCAGCACTTCGTTCTTGTGTTCGCCCAGCGGCAGCGGGGCATGGGCAGCACACACCCACAATCCCAATTCATTGAATAAGGTTTTGGCGCTGACGGCCGTGACCCCTTCCGGGAATCCGGCCGTTTCCACGCCCACATAGCCCATGTCGGCAATACGCCGTATGGTTCCTGCAAAGTCTTGCGCCAGTTGTTCGCGCACGGTGTACAGTTGTAAAGCAATCGGTTTTGTCATATTAAACTCCAACAGAATTTATTTAACCG
>CAYXUZ010000152.1:0-15314 GCA_964467705.1 uncultured Ardenticatenaceae bacterium
GATTCAAATTTACGTTTATTCGGGCTGATTTGGAGAAGTGCAGTCACTTTCCCAATTCTATTTCTTAGCACCTGTATTCCTTTCTCTTCATTCAAGAATTGGTGTAATCTTTTGCTTCTTGTGCCCTTTTCGTTGACTGGATTCAAGCGGTCTAATTCTTCGAACACTATACCGTTTTCAATTGGAGTATAGACATACTTGTTGATAAATCTGCCATAGTATTTTGGTCTCCTTTGAGGGGTAGTTGTCGGATTTTTATAAATTCTGTCCAACTCTATAAAAAATTCGTCGGGGAATTCTTTCATCCACTTTCTACCTTCCTCGATAATGTAGCTTTCTACAAGTAGGCGGAGAGCATCTTTTTTCCGGTGCTGTTGGTATCCGGTTGCTTCATCAATTACTGCAATTACACCCGTTTTTGCAAAAGCTTTTACAATAATATCTGCTTGCTTTGCTAAGTGGTTTTGTGAAGGATGCAATACACCGTCATTTCTTGCAGCGATGTATATACCACAAATATCAATTAGATCGGTTGCTTCAAGGCCGTGAGCTTCATACCTTTGATACTTGAATCTGATGATCTCTTGGTCCCATTTTTCACCTTTGTACTTCTCTGGAACATACGGTTGCAGATTATTTGCAGATAAATATCTTTCCAATCCACCCTTTTTGTTACCTGTGAGTGCTCCAACGACCTCTCTTTGAAAAAAGACACGCTTTTCATTACTTAAGACAGCACATTTTATTCTGATTTCGCCTATTGGAATGTCTCCTACATATGCTGCAACGATTTCATTATGCAGTTCATTTTTTTCCATATTAACCACCTATGTTTTTAAAAACCATGCCACCCCATTTGCAGAAACGATTTCTATCAATGTCATGCCCGAATCTTGTATAGCGGACCGAATTTGAGCAGAAATTCTCCACGCTGTGTCTTTTGTTACCTCTAATTCCTTGCCAAGTCTTCTCGCCGATAGATCATCCCTTAAAACTAGCATAATGTGGATGGCCAGAAACCATTTTTGTAGAGGTAACTTCGTATTATGAAATACCGTCCCAACAGTAACACTATAAGGCGTATTGCAGTTATTACATTGATATCTACAACCATTTTTCAACGGAGTTGATCGTCTTGACCTACAATACGGGCAAGTTGGAATGCCTTGCCAAATCACTCTTTCCAGATGTTTTATGCAATCACTCTGTGTAGGAAACTGCTCATAAATCTTTCTTAGGTCTGAATTCAATACTTATCACCTCCACCCAAGATGAGAACATTATATTGAAAAATCTAAAAAAATCTCTATCTATAGCTATGACAGTCCTATCAATATCTAGGACATTTTCACACACCTTGACTCACGACTCCATATAATTTGACCACACCTGTCAAATGATTTAGTCTGCGCTCAATCTCATATTCGAGCGCACAGACTTCTGGAAACCTTCCAGGAGGGGGGTTTTGCGGGAGTCTTTTTATTTCCGTGAGGCCAGAAGCAACACAAATCCAATTATTCTCAGGGAGGAAAGCAAAATGTCAGGCACAACCCAAACAGAGAGCGGGCAAACAATTGGCGAAGGGCGGCAGGTAGGCTTGCCTTGAGTTTACCAAAGGATGGCACAGGTTTTATAGATGTGAACAATCTGTACCATCTGTGGATCCCTCTTAAAAGAAAAATCCGCGTCCCTTCAACCACTGCCCGCCGTGAAAACGCCAGCGGGGGAATAGAATGGGCAGCAGGCTTTGGGAACCGACCCAGGTGATAGCAAATACGGCGAAATAATGGGCGGCAAAACGGCCGTACCCCACCCCCATGGCTACCCCCGGCGGCGTCCATCCCGTCACCCATAACCCATGCAGCAGCGTCCACAAAAAAAGCCCTTCCCACAAGCCCGCCACCCACACAAACAAGGGCGGCCAATCCCGATTCCAGCGCCAGGTCTGTATATGGTTGTACAGCACATCCCAGCCTAACCCCAGCAGCAAAACATAGCCCAACAGCGCCAACGGCTGCCCATTGCCATAAAGCCAGGCAAACACGCCCGTGACCGGAATCCCCAACACCGTGAGCAAAAAGAGGCGGGTTTGCCAACGGCCGTGCAGCGTAAACGTCATGGCTCCACTCCCTGCCACCAGCGCCACCACTGCCGCGCCGATTCCCACCCACGCAGCGGGCGCAAACCGGGCACATTCTCCCGCGCCAACGCCGCCACCGACCGCTGTGCCGCATATTGCAGCCCCAAAAAGCTATCTACCGGCGCATATACATTACCACCGGCCATCGCTCCCGCCAGAAACACCTGCCCATACCCATTGCGCAACTGTTTCAGTTCAAAATCGGGCGTTACTTCCAGCCGCCCGCTGCCATTTTGCCGCAGCCCATAGCGCCCACACAGGTCGGCCAGCAGGGGATGGATGGCTAAACGGTCATCCAGGCCAGTGCAGTCAATCATAAAGTCGGCTACCAGGCGGCGTTCCTGCGGCAGCGGGGATTCTTCTTGCAGATGGAGGATGAGACGGTCACGGCCGTTGGCCCGCACACACCCCACCGCGCCAAAAACCAGCCGATACCACCCTTCCCGCCGCCCCCGCGCCACGATTTCCCGCCAGTCGTGCCGGTCACTGGTCGTCGAGCCACCCCAGGTCGCCAGCAGTTCCCGGCGCGTTTCCGACGTCGTGTCTTCTAAAATCACGCGCAGGTCACCCCCAAAAGCCGCTTTGGGAAAGTTATACGGCTGCCACTGCCAGTGATGGCGCGTCAGGCGGCGCGCCCGACCATATGCCGTATCGGCCGTCAACGAAGCTCGCAGCAAGTGTATCACCTGAATATCTCGTCCTGTGGCCCGGCGAATCTCATCCAGCCGCTGCAAAATGCGTGAAGCCACAATTCCCCGCCCACGCAATACCACCATCCCGCCGTGCTGCGCCAACTGGTGGTAAATGTGTTCGTGGTTTTCATAAGCCTGAACGAGTAAATGAGAATCCCCGCTGTTCTGACGGTAGGCTTGAACTTCTGGGGCTAGCTGGATGGCAGGATGGCCCAACGCCAGGTGCAGGTAAGGAGCGACGAAACAGTGAGGGGTACGGCCGTCCCCCTCTCCCGTCAGCACAACCACCGCCACATACCGCCCATCATCCGTCTGCCGAATGGCGCAAATTTCCCCCTGGTGGAACATGTGCGGCCAGCCAATCCGCCCCATTTCCCGCTCCATTGCCCGATAAACCGTTTCCGCACGAGGCGCATAATTATCGGCCAGCGCCGTTTCGCTGAAAATCTGCCAGGCGATGCGCCCGGCTTCACGCCATTTGCCCCGCCGCAACAGTTCTGCCATTTCCTGCACGGCATACCCAGGCCAGCCCCAGAGATTGTCCGGTCTGGCCCCGGAATCACTGCGAATGCGCTGCTCGTCGGAGATTTGGGAATCGCGGCAGAGGCGTTGGAAACGGCCGTAAGGCACAGGTTCATATCCGATCACGACAATCTGGTGTACGGCCGTGCCACAGATGCGCAAATAATCCACCCAGGCAAAACTTCCCAGCCCACCACCTAACGCCAGATAAGTCGTCTCGGCCACCGGCAGCCCATTCTGCCGCAACGCCCGCATAGAAACCTGATTCACCTGCAAACAATCGGGCAGATCAACCAGGCCCCCCAAAAAAGGGGCCAGCGCCCCACACCAGGGGCATACGCCTTGCCTCGGTAAAATTGCCTGCCTACACTGCCTACATACCCTGGTTTGCACTGTATCAAATTACAATTAACGATTGAGCGTGCTGAAAAACCGCGAAGGTTTTTCGCTGCCAACCACTCTGCATCTTTGCGCTTCGGTTTTAGTTTTTCAGGAGGCTCACGTTGAACAGACTACGGCCGTAACCACTCCTTAAAAAAGTCCGTCATCCTGTTATATACCGCCACCCGGTTTTCAAACTTCAACACATCGTGCCCTTCATCCTCAAACATCAGGTATTCCACCTGATTGCCTTTGGCGCGTAAATCTTCCACCAGTTCATGGGATTCAATCTCCAGCACACGCGGGTCATTTTTCCCCTGTATCACCAGCATCGGGCACTGCACATTTTGAATATAAGTGATGGGTGAGCGCTCTTGGAGAAAATCCTGCTCCGTTTCCGGGTCGCCAACGAGCATTTTCATAAAAGGCTTCCACGTGGGCGGCACCCGGTCGGCAAAGGTCAGCAGGTTGTAGGGGCCAAACATATCCACTGCCGCTGCCCACAACTCCGGGTGGCGCGAAGCCAACGTCAGCGTCATAAACCCTCCATAGGAACGCCCAACTACTCCCGCCCGCGACACGTCCAAACGCGGGTCTTTGGGCAATATCTCCTTCATGGCATGAACATGATCAAGCCGATCCGCGCCGCCCCAATCACGCACCACGTGTTTCATGTAGTTGAAGCCATAACCGGTGCTGCCGCGTACATTGGGCACAAAGACGGCAAAGCCGTTCAGTGTCAGGAATTGGATGAAGGGCATGGAAAACCAGGCAAAGTCCGGCCGTTCCTGCCCTTGCGGGCCACCATGAATGTAGTAGACGACAGGTCGCGCCCCTTCATACCCCAATTCTGCCGCCGGTAAATAGAGCCGCGCCGAAATCCGCAGCCCATCGTACGAATCAAAAGAATAATCTTCGCCAGATGACAACAAGCCCTCGCCGATGCCCAAAATACGCTCGTTGGTGTGTCGTTCCAGCTGCTCCCGGTGAGGACCGGAGAGGGTGTAAATCTGGGTGGGGGAGACGGCCGTGCTAAATGCCAGCGCATATCGGTCACCCACTTTGTCATAACGAATGGCTTCCAAAACCCCATTTGCCAATTCACCCTGCCCTACCAGAACCCGCTCCAACCGCAGCACCAGGTTCGCCTCATCCAGCGTGGCCTCATAGGCCCATGAACAACCGTCAATGTTGTACTCCACCAGATAACGGCCTTGCGCCAGATGGCGCAACCCTATCATCTCCCCCTGCCCCGTATGCACCACCCCTTCCACCGCCACCGGGCGCGGTTGCTCCGGCTCCGCTAACGAGAGAAACCCCGGCCCATACGTATCTGAAAAGAGACTGGTTGAAAAGAACAGCGCCGAATCATTACGGATAAAATGCACCTCATTGATATTGTTGGGTGGGTATTCCTGGTCTGGCTGCCGTTGACCGATGGGTGTCCCAAACAGAAGGGTCGGTTCCGCATCACCCAGATTATAGGTGAACAAGACGATATCCCCGGCCCCGTACCCTTCCGCCAGAATAAAGTTGGTATAGCTCTTGTTATTTCCAACAGGTATGCCGCCGTACACACCCTCATACAATTTGGTCACCTCGCCACTGCCCAAATCGGCCAGATAGGTACGAAAGATAGATTCTGTGCGTGACTGGGCAATAAAGCAGATGCGGTTGCCCTCGATGTCTTCCCCACCGGCAAAGACACTATTGCCCTGGAACAGTTCGCTATGAAATGGCTGCGGATACCCGCCTGCCAGCGGGATGAGCATAGGCTGGTAATTCTCGTCACCATCCTGGTCAATCATCACCAAAATCTGCGCTAACTGGGGAAAGACCACAAAAGAAATTCCCTCGATCAGATGCGGGTTTTGTAAGGCGATGTGCGGCGGCAGCAGCGGTTCGGGTACACTGCCACCGGTTTTCATGCGGTAAAGGGAGTTACGGCCGTTCAGGTTGCTGATGAAGTAGATGTAGTTATCCACCACTTGCGGCCGCAAAAACAACCGCGCCGATAATAGAGATTCAATTGGGAACATATAATCCTCCTTTGGGCTTTCATAAGTGGAGTTATTATATCCGCCAAGTGTTATAATGCCTCACCATGCCTGAGTTCTTTAACGTCCTACCCCCTGATGAGGCGCGTGCATTGTTGTTGGCGCAGATCACGGCCGTGTTGCCCTCCGAAACGATGGCTACAGAAGAGGCATTGGGCAGGGTCACGGCCGTAGCCATCGCCGCCCCCCATCCCCTGCCCCCATTCCGCCGCAGCACCATGGATGGCTACGCCGTGCGCGCCGCCGACACGCATGGCGCATCGGAAAGCCTGCCCGCCTTCCTGCAAGTCATTGGCGAAATACCCATGGGGCAGCCCGCCAACATCACTCTGCAAACCGGCCAGACTGCCCTTGTCCATACCGGCGGTATGATCCCCAACACGGCCGATGCGGTAGTGCCGGTAGAGCATACTCAGGTGATCAGTAATCCGTTGGCAGTGGGCAGTGAGCAGTTGACAGCGAGCCGGGAAGAATCTCCCAATCTCGCGGCGTCCCCACCGCCAATCTCCCAATCTGCAAGCTCCAATCTCCCTTTTGAGATCGAGGTGTTCAAAGCAGTGGCCGTTGGGCAGAATGTGTTGCAGGTGGGGGAGGACGTGAGTGAGCAGGAGGTGATATTGACGGCCGGGCATTGGCTACGGCCGCAGGATGTAGGTGGGCTGCTGGCGTTGGGTCTGACGCAGGTGACGGTAACACAGCGTCCACGTGTGGGCATTCTGGCAACAGGCGATGAAGTTATCCCGCCGGAGCAAGAGGCAGGGCCAGGGCAAATTCGGGACATTAACAGCTATACGGTAGCGGGCATGGTACGGCAGGCGGGTGGCGTTCCCCTTCTGGGTGGCATCATCCCCGATGACTTTGATGCGCTGTATACTGCCGCCGCCGACCTGTTAGCCAGGTGCGATATGCTCGTCCTTTCTGCCGGGTCGTCGGTCAGCGTGCGAGACATGACGGTGCAGGTAATTGAAAAGTTAGGGGAGCCCGGTGTGTTGCTGCATGGTATAGCTACCCGCCCCGGCAAACCGACCATCGTGGGTGCAGTGGCGGGTAAACCGGTGTTGGGGCTACCAGGCAACCCGGTGTCGGCGATGATTCAGTTTGATATGTTTGGCGTTCCGGCCATTTACCGGCTGCAAGGGATGAGAGAGATGCCGCGCCAGGGCGTGGTGTGGGCGAATCTGAGCCAGAACATTGCCAGTGAAAGCGGCCGTGAAGATTATGTACCGGCCCGCCTGAATGATGGGCCGGATGGTCTGGTAGCCACACCGGTTTTTGGCAAAAGCAATCTGATTTATACGTTGGTGAAGGCGGAAGGGCTGATTAAAGTGCCGCTGAACAAAAATGGTTTGCAAGCCGGAGAGTGGGTACAGGTGCGTATCTTTTGAGGAATTATGAATTATGAAGTGGAAGTGTTCCACTTTTGCTTTATCCAGTGGGTAATTCAAAGTAGAACTCGCTGCCCTGGCCTTCAACGCTGACTACACCAACACGGCCGTTCAGCTTGTCCATAATGCGGCGGACGATGGAAAGGCCCAGGCCGAAACCTTCCACGCGCACTTCGTTCAGGCGCACAAATTCAGTGAAGAGGACAGCTTGTTTTTCGGGGGAGAGGCCGGGGCCGTTGTCCCGCACCCAATAACGCACCAAGCCGTCTGGTTGCACGGCCGTGCCCAATTCCAGCCGGGGTGGCTGCCCGCCATATTTCAGGGCATTGCTCATGTAGTTGACCCACACTTCTTCGATCCAGGGGGCATAGCCAACGGCTGGCGGCCATTCGGCGGGTAAGTGCAGTTCCCCATGATAAGTTTCCATCATATAAATCAGCCGATCCTGCGATTTGGCGACGATCATTTCCATATCCAACTGGCTCAACTTCACATCTTGCTTGCGCACACTGGCTAACAGTAATAACTCATCAATGATGTTGACACCACGATAACCTGTCGTTTGTATCTTCTTCAGGAAATCTATCACCTCGGTCGGCACATCATCGGCAAATTGAAGCATCACAAAATCAATCAGGCCAATCATCAGTGCCAGCGGATTTTTGAGGTCGTGGGCCACGGTGTGGGCAAAAGCATCCAGTTCAGCGACCTGTTCGCGCAAATCGCGCTGCAATCTGTAAAGGGTAATGTGGCTATGCACACGCGCCAGTACTTCTTCAGCCTGGAATGGTTTGGCCACATAATCCACCGCGCCCAATGAGAAAGATTTTACTTTGTCGTGTACGTCATCCAGGGCACTGATGAAGATGACGGGGATTTCGCGCGTGCGTTCGTCGGCTTTTAGCTGACGACACACTTCATAACCATCCATTTCCGGCATCATAATATCCAACAAGATGAGGTCGGGTGGGTGAGACTGGGCTACGGAGAGGGCCATACGGCCGTCACGCGCCGGGCGCACCTGATAACCGGCATTGCCCAAAAGGCCGGCCAACAATCGCAAATTTGCCGGCGTGTCATCTACAATCAAGATACTGCTGGGAGGGGTGGAAGGAGAATGATCAGTCATATCAGGTGGATTCCGGTGTTTCTTCTGTCTGTAAACGCGCCAGGATTTTACCGTATTCAAAATCATCAGCCAGCCGCCGCAGTTCGTCGGCTAATGATGGGTCGAAGGTGTACACGGCCGTGACCAATGTTTCTACTTGCTCCATATCTGCCTGCGACGTGGCCTGCCGTAGTTGGGTTAGCAATGTCGGCGGCAACGTTGCCGGTTGCGCCTTTTCCCCATTTGTAGCCCCCGGCACAATTGTAGGTGCGTTGGTTTCATCTCCATCCACTGCATAAAGATATTGTAAGGCCAAATGCTTTTGGATGGTCTCCAAGATATAACTGGTCTGTACAGGTTTCCGAATAAAGTCATGGCAGCCAGCCTCCAAGATGGCTTCACGTTCCTGGCTGAAGGCGCTGGCCGTAATGGCAATGATTACCGGTTTCTGACCATTTACCTGGGATAAAATGGTGCGAGTGGCTTCATATCCATCCATTTCCGGCATATGCAAATCCATCAAAATGAGCTGGGGCTGCCATTGCTGCCAGGCGTCAACCGCTTCTTTGCCGTCACTTACCTCGCGAACGATGAAACCTAACGGCCGTAACAATTCCACCAACACTTGCCGATTCTCCCAACTATCATCCACCACCAACACGCGCATGGCCGGTTGGTCTGGCGCCAGACCAATAATCCGGCGCGCCGGGGGTTTAGCCCATTCGGTTAAGTCTCCACCTGGTCGCACACGAATGGTGAATTCAAAAATGGCACCATGTCCTGGTTCATCATTGACATTGCGGGCAGTCATATCGCCACCCATCAATCGGGCAAATTGGCGGCTGAGCGTCAGCCCCAACCCCGTGCCTTCGTTAGATTGGATGCCAGCTTTGGCACGCACAAAAGCCTCAAACACCTTGTCCAGTTCGTCCGGTTCAATGCCGGGCCCGGTATCTTGCACAGTGAAGTGCAACAGGTGAACAGGGGCCTCAGACACGGCCGTACCCGATTCATAAGATACCCGCAAACTCACCCCTCCTTGCACCGTAAACTTCAAAGCGTTATTCAGCAAATTAATCAACACTTGCCGCAGTTTCGTCTCATCGGCAATGATGACCGGTGGCATATCCGGGTCAACATCCATAACCAGCTTCACCTGTTTTTCTTTAGCCCGTAGCCGGAACATGCTTTCCAACTCTTCCATCATCGGATACAGGTTAAACGGTTTTTCGTGCAGGGTCATCCGCCCCGCTTCAATTTTGGACATATCAAGGACCTGGTTGATCAGGGTTAACAAATGTTCACCACTATGCAAGATAATGTCCAGATTGTTCCGGTCTTTAGGGCCAACCGTATTGCGCCGCACCATCAATTGAGCAAAACCCAGAATGGCATTGAGCGGTGTACGCAGCTCATGGCTCATGTTTGCCAGGAAAGCGCTTTTGGCACGGTTGGCCGTTTCCGCCGCATCCCTGGCTGCTTCCAGTTCCATTTGCGCTCGTTTACGCTCTTCAATCTCCTGCTCCATCTGGTGCAGGGTTAGCTCCAATTGGGCGGTCATATCATTAAAATGCTCACCCAATGTCTGCAATTCATCACCGGAGCGAATATGTACACGTTGGCCTAAATCTCCCTGGCGCACCCGCTCGGTGGCAACAATCATTTGTTGCAGTGGTTCGGTAATAGAGCGACTGACGAGAATGCTAATGATGAGACCAATGACTGCCACGTTCATAGCAATAACGATGCCTTCCACGCGAACGGCCGTCAGTTTTTCATCTAAGGGCGCCGTGGGCAGCCCAATGCTTACAGCGCCGATTTTATCAGCGCCGACAATGACGGGTTGGCCGGCAATGAGCTGATCACGCTCCCATCTAAAAACAGGCGCGCTGCCCGCCAGCAGAACTTTGCCAAACACATCAGGTTCCTGTTGGAAACGGGCATTGGGATCAACGGCATCAGCAATAACACGGCCGTCTGGATCATAATAACGGCCGTGCGTCACCACCTCAAATTGCCCCAAATCCAGCATGACATCCGACAAGTAGTCAGCTTCTAAAAAGTATAATGAATCTGCACCGCTGGCTGACAATGTATTGAGCAACAAGACAGCTTGCTGCTCCAACTCTCGCTGGAAATTCTGGCGTTCCCGGCGCACCGTCAGGGCTGTAATGACACTCACAATCACCACAATAATGAGGGTAATAATGAGGGTTAACTTGAGGGCTAACGGCCGTTGCCGCCACAATCGTTGCTGCATACCAATACTCTAACAGAAAACACCAAAAGCATAAATAGCGCCAGACGTAGGACAAAGTAGCCGGGCGAACCCAGTCTCTCATTCCATGTCTGGCGCTACGACCTTAACAAATCGTAACGCTACTGATGGAATTACTCCGATTGCTGAACCAAATCATACAGGGTACGCATACGCGCCAGAGCCGCTTCTGCTCCCTCTTCAAATTCCGCGAACTCGGTAGTCTGAAAACTTTCCAACGCCGCCCGCCCTTCTTCTGATTCATCCATTTGCAACAGTGCTGTGCGAATAGCTTCTACTAACGCGGCGTCCATGTCAGGGCGCACCAGTACCATTTGCCGAGGCACATCTTCTGTTGCCGCCACAATCTTTAATTGTGCCTGCGTTTCTTCGGGCAACCGTGAAAATGTCACATTGTCTACCACTCCGGCCGGAACAATTCCACTGACAACCCATTGCACCGTTGTATCATCGGCCGTGCTAAATACATAACCAACTTCATCAGTTGCCACTTCATTTTCTGGGGAGGACTTCAATACCGGGTTCATCTGCTGTTCAATCAGAAAAGACAATGGCAGCATATAACCTGAGGTCGAAAATGCCTCTTCAAAAGCGACCATTTGTCCTCGCAAATCATCCAGGCTTTCTATCTCACTATCCTGAGGGACAAAAAAGACAGAATGATATTGAGGCACACCAAAGCGAAATCGGCGCAAAATGGGGGTAGCACCTGTTTCATCACTAATGACCAACACGGGATATGGACTATCAAAATAAAGGTCTACATCCCCATCACGCATCCACTGAATCATCGTCTCCAGATCAGGGGCAATTTTAACTGTCCCATCGGTAATGCCCATATCGACCAATTGAGCCGCCAGATAGTCGGCTGTTGGCTGGGTGCCTCTGATTGTTTCGGTTGCTTCATCAGAAATGTCGCCCAAAACAAGTGTACGCCCGGCAGGCATGGCCGTTGCTCCCTCCGGTGTGGAAGCAACTTCCGCACCACATGCTGCCAATAATAAAATACCTGTTACAAACAAAACTAATCGTTGCCACATAAGTCAGTTCTTATGCCTCCTGTTGAAATTTAGCCAACATTTTGCCATGAAATATCAAGGACGTGTGTGAAGAAGTGCCAAACACCTCTTATCATAACGCCATTGCTGTCACTAGAATATGGGGGATGTGTCCCATTTGCTCTATCTATCAGTTCTTGAGGGTAGGGTCTTGGTGGCGAGTGTGATTCTGGCGTACAACAGACACCATATAAATAGGCGCTCCCAATAAACCAGAACCACGTTCCAGAGCAAAAACAAGCAAGGAGAGGGTCACAGCTTCGCCGGGAGCCAACCCGGCAGGAGCAAATAACAGGAGTGCCAGATTCTCGCGTACCCCTAGTCCGCCAATGGAGGGCATCAACGTAGCCAGCGCCATGAGTGGCGTAGTGTAAAAGTAGATGGTGACAGGGACATCATATCCTAGCGCCTTTCCAGCTGCCCACCACCAGGCAATTTGCATAAGGTTAAACAGGACTGAAACCAGCAATGCCATGCCAATCGCCCGCCAGCCACAAGCAGCAACGGCCGTCAATACTTGCTCAATCTTGCGCCAGTACGGCCGTACCCGCTCCGGTATCCGCCGTCCTAGCTGCCGCACCAGGCCCCCCTGTAATAATATCAACCCACCAGCTAAACCCACCACACAAATCACCACAATTTGTGCCAGCAATGTCACAGGGAAAAATGGTGGTCGCCAGGGCAACGCTACCAGCGCCAAGACAAACAACGCCAGTAAACCTGTCAGGCGATCAACAATCACCGTTCCTGCTGCCACATCAGCCGGGACATCATGTGCGGCTTCCACTGCCCGCACCACGTCACCAGCCAGACCCGACGGCAGTACCGAATTAAAGAAACCGGCGGCAAAATAAAGCTCAACCAACCGCCCAAAGCGCACCGAAGCATGAAGTGCCACTAACAATATCTGCCAGCGATAAGCCCGTAGCACCACACTGGCATTGACCAACCCAAACGCAAACAGCACCCATCCCCAATGAGCCTGTCCAATCTCAGTCACAATAAGACGTACATCCACCTGTCTAAATACCAGTAGGAGGGCAACGGCCGTGACACCTATCTTAATGAGTGTGCCTGCATATTGGCGCATACGAGTTCTCATAATCGGTTATGGGCAAACAGGTTGATGACAAAGCCGCCATTCTACAACCACCCTATCAGCTTGTCACCCTCTGGCAACATGCCAACATGCCCAAATACCGTAAAACAAGTTGATGTTGGCGGAATCTTGCGCAATGGTAATAATTGGGGTTACTGGTATTATTGCCAGCAATCAATCATAAACCGCACATAAACAAATCTCACAAGGTTCAAACAGGAGAATAAATAATGAAAAGAGAATCCGTTAAGGTGGCTGTTACTGGTGCTGCCGGGCAGATTGGTTATGCCATTTTGTTCCGCCTGGCTTCCGGCGCCGTCTTCGGCCACGACACCAAAATATCTTTGCATCTGCTAGAAATCACTCCCGCCCTCAAAGCGTTGGAAGGGGTGGTGATGGAATTACATGACTGCGCCTTTCCGTTGTTGGACAACATCGTCGTGACGGATAATGCGGAAACGGCGTTTGATAACGTTAATTGGGCGCTGCTGATCGGCTCCAAACCACGCACCAAAGGGATGGAACGGGGCGACCTGATCCGCGAAAATGGCCCCATTTTCACCGGCCAGGGCAATGCGTTGAACAAAGCGGCCGCCGACGCTCGTGTGCTGGTGGTGGGCAACCCGGCCAATACCAACTGCCTGATTGCCACGCGCAATTCAGACCTGCCCGCCGAACGGTTTGCAGCCATGACCCGGCTGGATCAGAACCGGGCCTATGCCCAACTGGCGCAAAAAGCGGGGGTGCCGGTCACGGCCGTGTCCAACGTTACCATCTGGGGCAACCATAGCGCCACCCAATACCCGGATGCGGAAAATGCGAAGATAAACGGCCGTCCGGCTATGGACGTCATCACCGACCACAACTGGCTGCGCGGAGAGTTTATTTCCGTGGTGCAAAAGCGCGGTGCGGCCATCATTGAGGCGCGTGGGCTGTCATCGGCCGCCAGTGCAGCCAGCGCCGCCCTGGATCATGTGGTCAGCATGGAAAATGCCACCCCCGCCGGACATTGGTTCTCAGCTGGCGTCCTCTCCGACGGCAGCTACGGTATTGCCAAAGGGCTGAACTTCTCTTTCCCACTTGCCAGCGACGGGCAGGGCGGGTATGAAATTGTACAGGGTTTACCCTTGAGCGATTTTGCCCACGAAAAAATCAAGCTGACAGAAGCAGAACTGGAAGAAGAAAAGGCAGTTGTGGCCGACCTGCTTTAGTGGTTGTCTTAATAGCAGTGCCCGGCACAGGGAAAAAGGGCCTGGGAATTTCCAGGTTGCGCACCCTGTGCCGGGCACTTTTTTATTTTGCCCAGAAACACAAAAAGCCTCGCGGGGCGAGGCTTTTTGCGGGAAGAGGAGAAGAAGGAGAAAAGGAGGAAAGGAGGAAAATTGGATTTTTGGGGTTCATCGTTCCTTTTTTGAACGATGACCATATCTTACAATGAAGATAAAAATCCTGAAATGTTGCTTCACTACATCCGCTATGTAAACTGCTTTACAAAGCGGAAATCGTTGACAAATTACACCCCAAATCGCTGACTTATAGTGTTATCGTCCTGTTCCCCATCTGGCGTATAATCAACCCCATGAAACCACTAACCGAGCGCCAAACTGAATGGAAACAAAATGTTCTCAACCCCTCTCGACATCGTTTTCCTGAAAGGAAAAACCCGTTTACAACCTCCTCCAACATTGAAATTGCCCCCCTTTATTTGCCGTCACACCCCGACCCTGATTATGAAGACAAGCTAGGGTTTCCGGGTGAGTACCCATTTACGCGGGGGGTGCAGCCGACGATGTACCGGGGGCGGTTTTGGACGATGCGGCAGTATGCCGGTTTTGGCACGGCCGTAGAATCCAACCAGCGTTACAAATTTTTACTGGCTCAAGGGCAAACGGGCCTGTCCGTCGCTTTTGATTTGCCCACACAAATTGGCTACGACGCGGATGACCCGATGGCGTTGGGCGAGGTGGGCAAGGTGGGCGTCAGCATTCCCAGTTTGCGCGATATGCAAATCTTGCTGGATGGCATTCCGCTGGATAAGGTGAGCATCAGCATGACCATCAATGCCCCGGCGGCTGTTTTGCTGGCGATGGTGATTGCGGTGGGTAAACAGCAAGGTGTACCCGCCAACAAATTGCGCGGCACGATTCAAAATGACATTCTTAAAGAGTACATTGCGCGGGGGACGTATATTTTCCCACCCCGGCCGTCTATGCGGCTGATTACGGATGTGTTTGACTATTGCGCTCGCGAAGTGCCCCATTGGAATACCATTTCCGTGTCGGGGTATCACATTCGGGAGGCGGGCAGCACGGCCGTGCAGGAGATCGCCTTCACCCTGGCCGACGGCATCACCTACGTGCAGGCGGCTATTGACGCCGGGTTGGATGTTGACCAGTTTGCCGACCAGATTTCCTTTTTCTTTAATGCCCACAACAACTTTTTGGAAGAGATTGCCAAATTCCGCGCCGCCCGCCGCTTGTGGGCCAGAATCATGCGCGAGCGGTTTGGCGCGAAGAACCCCAAAAGCTGGCAGTTGCGCTTCCATACACAGACGGCGGGCAGCACGTTGACGGCGCAGCAGCCGGAGAATAATG
>CAYXUZ010000153.1:0-15208 GCA_964467705.1 uncultured Ardenticatenaceae bacterium
CAAGACCCTCCATGTTTGGACCCCCAGACGTGAGCATAAGTTGAAAGCGAGGATGGCAAATTTTAATCCGAATCTCTGCCCACAGGCAATGACAGATTGGGCTATGTTTGTAGACGCTGGTTATTTACGGCCGTGTCAAAATGGCGTTCGGCGGCAATCAACAGACGATTCAAAATGATCGCCATGACCACCACTACCACTGACCCGGCCACAATTTTGTCATATCGGTTTTGGGCAATGCCATCAAACAGCAGCGTTCCCAACCCCCCTGCGCCAAACTTGGCGCCAATGGTAGCAATGGCAATAGCGACAATAGTGGCTATGCGTAGACCAGCGATAATGATCGGCAGCGCCAATGGCAATTGCACCCGCCGCCAGCTTTGCCAGCCACTCATGCCTACCCCTTTTGCCGCTTCCAGAATATACGTGGGCACCCCTTTCAATCCTACTACCATGTTCCGCACCAGGATCACCTGGGTGTAAATGATCAGGGCCACAATCACAGACCGCTGGTTCAGGCCAAACACCGGCAGCAACAGGATCAACAGGGCGATACTGGGGATGGTATACAACACGCCTAGAAAGCCCAATGCCCCATTTGCCAGCCGTTCCGAGCGCAGCAGCAACAGGCTTAACGGCAAAGCAATCGCCAGCGATATAACCAGTGCCGTGAGGGTCATTGATAGATGTTGCCAGGTTAAGCGGAGGATGACGTCGGGGTTGTTGAGGATGTAAGCCATGGCGGTGTGATAGTCTGTCATTCCCGGTATCGCTGTATCTGCCGCAGCGTCAAAACCCCAACGGGTTCTGAACCGTCGGTAACGAGCAATAAATTGACTTCATCGCTGAGCAACAGAGAGAGCGCCTGGCGCAGGCTGCTGTTCTGGGGAATGGTGGGCTGGCCGTTGCGGGTGAAATCGGGCGGTAATGGTTGCATGGCGGCTTCGACGCGAATCAGCCCTAATTGGCGCACCATGTCATCTGCGCCCAGCAGTTCACGGACAAAGTCGTCGGCCGGATTTTTGAGGATGTTGAAGGGGGTGTCGTATTGGTGGACACGGCCGTCCCGCATCACCACCATCTTATCCGCCAGCCGCAGCGCCTCCTCTACATCATGCGTCACAAAGAGGATGGTCTTGTGCAGCCGCCGCTGCAAATGCAGCAGCGCATCTTGCAGGCCAGCGCGGGTGATGGCGTCAATAGCCCCAAACGGTTCATCCATCAGAATGACTTTGGGGTCACCGGCCAGGGCGCGGGCCACCCCCACCCGCTGCTGCTGCCCACCCGATAGCTGCGCCGGGTAACGATCACGATACTGCTCCGGCGGCAAATCCACCAACGCCAGCATCTCGTCCACCCGCACCGTAATCTCATCCTTCGGCCATTTAAGTAAATCAGGCACGACAGCTACATTTTCGGCTACGGTCATGTGGGGAAAGAGACCAATTTGCTGGATGACGTACCCGATCTGGCGGCGTAGAACCGTAGCATCCATCTCCCGGCTGTCCTGCCCATCCAGGTAGATTGTGCCGGCGGTGGGTTCAATTAGCCGGTTGACCATTTTGAGCAGAGTAGTTTTGCCGCAGCCAGACGGCCCCAGCAGGACGACGAAGCTGCCTTCGCTCACTTCAAACGTAGCATCGGCTACGGCCGTCTGGCTGCCCTGGGCATACTGTTTACTTACCTGCTCAAAACGGATGGCGCTCATGGGGGAACGTAATCCGTGACCCGTAATCCATCATCTGACAGCGGATTACGGATTACGGATTACCTGTTTACTCAATCAGCCCTTGCTGCACTAAAAACTCACGGGCCACATCGGCCGGTTCACGGCCGTTGCCGCTAACCTCATTGTTGAGTCGCTGCATCGTCGCGTCTGTCAGCAGGGGGGCCAGGGCATTGAGAATCTCGGCCACATCCGGGTTAGCGTCCAGCGCTTCCTGGCGGATAACGGGCGCTACCTGGTAAGGTGGATATAGCCCTTTGTCGTCCACCAGCGATTGCAAATCATACGCCGCCAGTTCGCCATCGGTACCAAAGGCGACTACCACATCCGCCTCACCATTGAGCAAAGCCTGGTAGCGCAGGCCGGGGTCCACCGTCAAGAAGTCAGCAAAATCAAAGTCGCCATACACTCGTTGTAGACCGGGGATGCCATCTTCCCGTTCCGCAAATTCGGGCGGACCAATCAGCACCAACTGGTCAGCGTTGGCTACCATGTCGGAAAAAGTGGTGATGCCCAATTCGGCAGCGCGGGCTTTGGTCATGGCTAACGCCTGCGTATTGTTCATCGGGGCCGGGGCCAGCCAGACCAGATCAAACTGCTCCTGGTAGGCCGCCTTCACCGCATCATAAACGGCCTGGGGATCGCTCATCACATCCATTTTGAGTACGGTGAGCAGGCCCGTGCCCGTGTACTCAGGGTAGACATCAATTTCGCCATCGAGCAAGGCTTGTTGAGCCACCGGTGTGCCACCCAGATTGAGTTTGCGCTCCACAGTGAAACCGGCGTCTTCCAACAGCAACGCATACATTTCACCTAAAATGAACTGCTCGGTGAAATCTTTGGACGCCACGGTGATGGTCTTGTCACCGCTACCACTGCAAGCTGTGAACACGGCCGTGACCAGCCCCAACACCACTAACCAGATAAACTTTTTCATTATTCTCTCCTTTTGATTTTTAGAATTCAGAAGTTCAACTTTTGGAAAAGTTGAACTTCTTATTACGTTGAAACCTGTATACGCCGTTGTACGCCGCTCAACGTCAGGTCAATGAATAACGCCAGCAATGCCACCGGAACCGCCCCCACCAACAAAATGGAAATGTCGTACAGGGCAAACCCACGCACGACATAGAGGCCCAACCCCCCCACACCAATAAAAGCGGCCAGGGTGGCGCTGGCCACCAGTTCCACCGTTGCCGTGCGAATCCCGGCCACGATCACCGGCAGCGCTAGCGGCGTTTCCACGCGCCGCCATGTCTGCCGAGCCGTCATACCCATGCCAATAGCAGCTTCTCGAATGGCCGGACTAATCGTGCGGTAAGCGGCGTCGGTATTGATGAGAATAGGTGGGAAAGCCAACAGCGTCAGGGCCAGGATGGCCGATGTGCGCGACAGGCCAAAAAAGGGGATTGCCAGAAACAGGACGGCAATGCTGGGCACGACACGGAAGGTACTCAGGGCATCAATCACGGCCGTGCGCTGCCCGCGTGATGACCAGATACCCACCGGGATACTGATGGCCATGCTAATGCCCAAGGATATGACCACCAGCAGCAAGTGATCGGCCAGTGCCTCCCAGAATTCGGCGGCGTGGCTGTGGGCATAGAGCCAGGTGGCGTGGAGTAAATCAAACATAGGACAGCATGGGATATTGCGGGAATCGGATGTGCAACATCCGTTTAGACGTTTTCACCGCCTATTGTATTACTTGTTTACGGCCGGTAAAACTTGCCATCGGGATCAAGCGCCTGAGCAGCCCGGTGAAGGAGAGTCATCGGGGGTGATTGGCCGAGATACGGCCGTGCCACACTCCCCCGCAGCGCCAATCCGGTCAGCCCCAGTGCTTGCAAGGCAACATCCAGCGGCGCGGCTTCATGGGCGGCCAGCCAGGCCACATTGCCGCCGGCGGTGTAGCGACGATGGCTGGTGTGGGGGTTTACGGCCATGTCGAATTCCACCACTCGTTTAGGCGCAACCGGCACTTTCACCAGCAGGGGGGCATCGTCGGCCCAGGCCAGGTCATTGGCCGCCTGCCAGAGAGTGGTGTCACTGGTGAGGGTTTCCACGGCCGTGCTATGTGGTGTGAGCAACTGGCGCAGCCGCTCGGCGCGGGCGGGCAGCGCCTCCGGCAGTCCACCCAGGCGGATGAGCAGTTCAGCGCCCGTGTCCGTCACCAAAATATCCAGCGCATCCATCTCCAACGGCCGTGTCGCCAGTGAAAAAATCGCCGCCATTGCCGCCGCCACATCTGGCAGCGCCAGCCGCAGCGTCAGGTAAGCGGGTGGCGCGGGGAAGACCTTGAAGCTCACTTCGGTCAGGATGCCAAAACCACCCAGGCTGCCCACCATAAACTTGGGCAGGTCAAACCCGGCCGCATTTTTGACCACCTTACCGCCGCCGCGAATGAGACGGCCGTGACCATCCACAAAACGTACCCCCAAAATAAAGTCACGCACGCCGCCGTATCGGTACCGCCCAGAACCGCTCGTATTGGCGGCAATGGTTCCGCCCAATGTGGCCCCCTGTGCCGCCAGCAAGGGATCAAAGGGCAAATACTGGCCGTTTTTTGCCAGTTCGCGTTGGATGTCGCGCACGGCCGTGCCCGCATACGCCGTAAAGGTGTACTCGCCCGGTTCGTACTCGATCATCCCGCTCAAGCCAGTTATGTCAACAGGCACGGCCGCGCCGCCCGGCGCAGACAACGCCGATTTGCTCCCGCCAGCACGCGGCAGCAATTGGGAGCCAGTTTTGACAATTTCTTGAAGTTCGGCTGTGGTTGTTGGTCTCATCTTACAATTACCTGTCATTAATGATTAACAGGGGCAAGTTAACCTTCAAGTTGCCATGCTATAGGAATTGCCTCCATTAACCACCATCGCCAAAACTCATTCAATTTTTGAGTATTCCACTCCATTCGCCTGTTTTCAAACCCCTCACCGTAAAAATTGCCTGCATAGGCCCGCACTGCATCTTGTGCAGGAGCTTGGGGCCAATGCTTTGTCAGCCCTACAACTTCATACAATGCTTCCTGACACGCCCACTTAATGAAGAACTCTCTTTCCATAAGTTCCGGCCGCGGATAAATTTGCCACCACTCATTGGCTTGATAAACAAACTTTGCGTAATCTTGTACATTTCCGGCAAGTGCCAGTTCGGTCATTTCCAGGATATGGTATGGAGTGTAAGCGCGGGGCACATCATAAACAGAAATTTCCTCAATTGGTTTCATTTTTCGATGATGAAAATACACTTGTTCTTGAAGCTGTTTCTCAGATTCTTGTTGCCAATCGCCTTCAGTAAAGTTTTTCTGCTTTGATTCTAGACAAGCAGTCTCCCATAAGGGTAATATCTTTTGGGCTGTTAACAAGGAGATTTGAGACCTCACGCGATCTGCCCTTGTCCAGTCTGGCAATTTTTGAACATTGTGCGTTTGCCTTTGTTGTGGAGCAGACGAATTTGACAAGTGAGATGGGCCTATCGCTTGATAAAGGGCAACTCGACTTTCAAGTGAAAGCTCATAGTTTTGATTCCTGTCCAACACAGTCAACTCGGCACTAATAATCTGGGTGACAGAGGTTGGAAGATGTAAGTGGGACATGCTGACCATTATTATTTTGCAGCAATACTGTTTTGCAACATCAAACAAGGCCTCTTTACTTTCAAGATTTACCTGTCATTCCGACGAGTCTTCGAGGAGGAATCCCACTCACTTTTACAGGGAAGGGATTCCTTACTCCGCAGACTCCGCTTGGAATGACAGCCAAAAGCTCAGATCATTTTTTTGAAGCTGAAGCTCATCGGCCACAGATTACTGACTATCGAATTCAAAAGCCGCCGCTACAATCTCCTGTGCATCGGCCTGAATTTGTCTAAGATGGGCTTCGCCCAGGAAACTTTCGGCGTAGATTTTGTAGATTTCTTCAGTGCCTGACGGCCGTGCCGCAAACCAGCCATTGGTCGCCACCACCTTCAGCCCGCCGATGGCCTCGCCGTTGCAGGGAGCGTGGGTCAGCCGGGCGATAATCGGTTCACCGGCCAGTTCGGCCGCCTGCACCATGTCGGGTGACATGTTGGCCAGCGCCTTCTTTTGGGCGGTGTTGGCCGGGGCGTCCATGCGTTCATAGGCCGGGTCACCAAATTCGGCGGCCAACGCCCGGTACTGTTCCCCCGGATCGCGCCCGGTGACGGCCAATATCTCCGCCGCCAACAAATCGAGCAGCAATCCATCCTTGTCCGTGGTCCACACCGTGCCATCGAGCCGCAGGAATGAGGCGCCGGCGCTCTCCTCACCGCCAAAACCAAAGGCGCCGCTGAGCAGCCCATCCACAAAGTATTTGAAGCCAACCGGCACTTCACACAAGGTGCGTCCCAACGATTCGGCCACGCGGTCAATCATGGAACTGGAGACGAGCGTTTTGCCGACCGCCACCTGCGGCCCCCAGTGGGGGCGGTGTTGGAAGAGGTAGGACACGGCCGTGGCCAGAAAATGGTTTGGGTTCATCAGCCCGGCGCTGCGGGTGACAATGCCGTGCCGGTCGGCGTCCGGATCATTGCCAAAGGCGATGTCGAAGCGCTCTTTGAGTTGAATCAGGCTGGCCATGGCGTAGGGCGAGGAACAATCCATGCGGATTTTGCCATCGTGATCCAGGGTCATAAAGGCGAAGGTGGGGTCTACGGCCGTGTTCACCACTTCAATGTTCAATCCATACCGTTCGGCAATCGGCTGCCAGTAGGACAAGCTGGCCCCGCCCATCGGGTCAACGCCCATTTTCAGCCCGGTCTGGGCAATCGCCTCCATCTGAATGACACTGCCCAGATCGGCCACATAGGGGGTGACGTAGTCGTACTCGTGCGTAGTATCCGCTTTGAGTGCCCGGTTCAGCGGCAGGCGGCGCACACCGCGCAGCCCATCGGCCAGCAGTTCGTTGGCCCGGTCTTGAATCTGTTTGGTCGTGCCCGTATCCGCCGGGCCGGCCGAGGGCGGATTGTATTTGAAGCCGCCGTCGCCGGGTGGGTTGTGTGAGGGGGTGATGACCACACCATCGGCCAACCCTGCTGTGCGGTCGCGGTTGTAGGTCAGGATGGCGTGGGAGATAACGGGCGTGGGGGTGTAGCCCAGACCGGCCTGGATAAACACGGGGACTTCGTTGGCGGCGAACACTTCGACGGCCGTACACAGCGCCGGTTCCGATAACGCATGGGTATCCATCCCCAGATACAGCGGCCCGGTAATGCCCTCAGCCTGCCGGTATTCACAAATCGCCTGGCTGATCGCCAAAATGTGGTCTTCGTTAAAGCTGTGTTTCAGCGACGTACCCCGGTGCCCGGAGGTACCAAAAGCCACGCGGTGCGCCGGTTCGGCCGGGTCTGGTTTGTGGGTGTAATAGGCAGCAATCAGGCGGGGGATATTGGTCAACAATTCACGGGGGGCGGGTTGGCCGGCCAGTTGGTGGATACCCATTTCAACCTCCTAAAGAAATTGGTTTGACGCAGAGGCGCGGCGCAGAGAGGAATTGGTTCGTGTTAGCGTCTCTGGCACGGGATAATAGCACTTTTAGATGAATAAACCACCTGCCGTGCATGTGGTGGGGTAGTGTAACCAGCCACATCATACCCGGAAAATCTTACGACCTTCTATTGACTGCTGTGGCCGGCGTCTCCGCCGCACCACACCTGTATTGCTCAACGTGCATGTTGGAATTATACGGCCGTACCCACCGTCATCCAATCGTGTCACGGCTGTCGCTTGTTACCCCCCACTTGCCACCTGCCACCTGCCACCGGTATGATTGCCGCCTATGTTTTTGGAATTAGAGGCCATTGGCAAGAGTTTTGGCGACAAATCGGTGCTGCGCGGGATCTCGTTGGCGGTGGCGGCGGGGGAGATTGTGGCCTTGTTGGGGCCGAGCGGCTGCGGCAAGACCACATTGCTGCGCATCATCGCCGGGCTGGAGACGCCGGATCACGGCCGTGTCCACCTCCACGCCCAGAACATCACCAACCAACCCATTCACCAGCGCGGCTTTGGCTTCGTTTTTCAAGATTACGCCCTCTTTCCCCACAAAAACGTGCGCGAAAATGTGGCCTTTGGCCTGCGTATGCAAAAGCTACCCAAACCGGCCATTCAGGAACGAGTGGTACAGGTGTTGGCGCTGGTGGGGTTGGCCGGTTTTGGTGAACGGCCGATCCACGAACTGTCCGGCGGCGAACAGCAGCGGGTGGCGCTGGCCCGCTCCCTGGCCCCCGCGCCGCGCCTGCTGCTACTGGATGAACCATTGGGCGCGCTGGATCGGGCACTGCGTGAACAGTTGATGCTGGAACTGCGCCGCATCCTCAAGTCGGCCGGGGAGATGATGGCGCAGCCGCAAGGCATCACGGCCGTCTACGTCACCCACGATCAGGCGGAGGCATTTGCCATCGCCGACCGGGTAGCGGTGATGAACGCGGGGCGGTTAGAGCAGGTGGGCACACCACAGGGGTTGTACGGCCGTCCCGCCACCCCCTTTGTCGCCCGTTTCCTGGGTATGGAGAATATCGTGGTGGGCACGGCCGTGGCCCCTGACCAGGTGCAGACGGTCATTGGGGAACTGATGGTAGCCGGGGTCACGCCAGGCGAAACAGTTACCCTGCTCATCCGCCCGGAAGCGGCTCGGTTGGTGGATGATACGGACACGGCCGTGAACACCATCGCCGCCACCCTGCAAGAGGTTTCCTTTCGCGGCCGTTACCAGATCATCACGGTAACGGTGGCGGATGTGGTATTAAAATTTGAGATGGACACGGCCGTCAGCCTTCCCTCGCCCGGCAATTCCGTTCATTTGGCTCTGAGGGCCGGGACTATCTTCCCGTTAGAAGGCAGTTAAACAATGGGATCATTGGTTGCTGGCATCTCTCCCCCGTGCGTATAATCTTTAGCAGATATTGGTTGAGCAAAAAAGACCCTAAGGGTTTTGAAATCCTTAGGGTCTCTACCATTCAAGGTGAAATTATGAGTTCGTCATTTTTATGGGCAGTGGGCGCATTTTTTATCGTTCTGACGCCCATCATTCTGGTACATGAACTGGGCCACTTTTGGGCCGCCCGTATCTGCAAAATTCGGGTGGAAGAGTTTGGCCTCGGTTTCCCCCCCCGTGCTATCAAACTGTTTGAGCGCGGTGGTACACTTTACACGCTGAACTGGATTCCGTTGGGTGGTTTTGTGCGGCCGGCCGGTGAAGATGATCCTAACATCCCTGGCGGCCTGTCCGCTGCTTCCAAAAAGGCCAGATTGTTTGTGCTTTCAGCCGGTTCTGGCGCCAACTTTATTTTTGCCCTGCTGATCTTCTGGGTGGCCTATATGAGTGGGTCACCGGCCGTCGAGATCAGCGCTGTGAATCCTGGCTCACCAGCAGAAACTGGTGGGATGCAGGCCGGCGATGTTATTTTGGAAGTAAATGGGGTACGCGCCGAAAATTCAGGCACGATTATCGGAATTGTCAACGATAATTTGGGCGAAGAAGTTTTCTTTCTGGTGCAGCGTGGCGATGAACAAGTGCCGCTGGTAATTGTGCCCCGACAAGAAGGTGAATACGATCCGGCCGTTGAAGGCCCTATTGGTGTAGGGCTACGCCTTTCCTCCACCGGCAACCGGTTAATGCGCTCCCCTTTGGAAGCCGCTCAAGAATCGGCCAACTCGGTTTGGCAAATTATGTATCTGACGGTCAGTGTGCCCTCCATGTTGATCAACGGCGAGATCACGGCGCAGGAGGCGCGCCCGGTCAGTGTGGTGGGCATCAGCCAGATTGCCGGGGAAGCGGCCGAGACCTCGGTGAATAACAACACCTGGTTCCCCATTTTAAACATGATGGCCTTCATCAGCGTGGCCCTCGGTTTTACCAATTTGCTGCCCATTCCGGCGCTGGATGGCGGCCGTATCCTGTTTGTGCTGATTGAAGCGGTACGTGGACGGCGCATTGAGCCGGAACGGGAAGGCACGGTGCATCTCGTCGGTATGTTACTGCTGTTGGGACTGATGGTTTTGTTGATTGTACAAGATATTGTGAACCCGATTTTCTAAGGTAGGGGCGAGGCAGTTGGGGCTGAATTTGTCTGCCAAGACCAGGTTTTACCCAACTGCCTCGCCCTTACATTTTGTCCCCCCTTTTGAGGAAGTATGACAAGTGAAGAACAGTTACCTTTTGCCAGCGTGTTAGATGCGTTGTTTACTAAAGAGCCGCTGCCGATTCATCTGCTGCATCGGCTGTCTGATATGACGGCCGAGGAGATGGCGACGTTTCAGGCCGGGTGGACGGCCGTGCCCACACCGCGCCGTCGGGTCATTGTCCGCCATCTGGCTGACCTGACCGAAGATAATTATGTGGTGGATTTTGAGCCGGTCTTTCGGGATTGTTTCCGTGACCCGGATGAGCAGGTGCGGGTGGCGGCGTTGGATGGCGTCTGGGACGCTAACGATTCGCGGTTGATTAACCCCATCATCCACCTGATGCAAACCGACCCGGCCCACGATGTACGGGTGGCAGCGGCGGCGGCGCTGTCCCATTTTGTGATGCTGGTGGAATGGGGGCAGTTACCCGAACGATTCGCCCCGCCGATGGTGACGGCTTTGTTGGCGGCGTATGAAAACGGGGACACGGCCGTGCCCATTCGCCGCGCCGCCCTGGAAGCGTTAGGCGCGGCCAACCATCCCCGTGTGGCCGACCTGATCATGGATGCGTATGAGAGTGGTGATGAAGGGCTGCAAATCAGCGCGGTATTTGCTATGGGGGCCAGCGCAGACAAACGATGGTTGGTGACGGTATTGGGCGAAATGGACAGCCCCGACCCGGAGATGCGCGCCGAAGCCGCCCGCGCCAGCGGCCAGCTTGGCAGCAGCGACGCCGTCAGCCATTTGGAGCGGCTGATTGCCGACGAGGACATCGAAGTGCAGTTGGCCGCCATTGAAGCGTTGGGGCGCATTGGCGGTGACACAGCCCATAACTTGCTGCTGCGTCTGGCCGAAGAAGAAGAGGACGGCGAACTGCTGGAGGCCGTAGATGAAGCTCTGGAAGAACTCTCTCTTTTTGCTGGTGAATTTAAGTTCCTCGATTTTGACGAAGACGAAGAGCCGTAATCGGTAATCGGTAATCCGTAATCCGTAATCGGGCTTCGGATAACGGATTACGGGTCACGCATCACGCAGCACGTGGCCGACATCCTCACCGTCATCACCCAAAATATATTGCCCATTTTTGTGGTGGCGGCTTTTGGGTTTGCTTTGCAGCGTTGGAAACGGCTGGATAAACAGGCGCTTTCCAGTGTGGTGCTGAATGTTTTCAGCCCGTGTCTGGCTTTTTCGGCGCTGGTTAATTCGCAGTTATCGGCGCAGGATTTGGGGGAGATGGCGCTGTTTACCGTTACCTCCATTCTGTTGGTGGGGGGCATTGGGCTGGCAACGGCTAAATTGTTGCGGCTGCCCCGGCGGGAAACGGCCGCTCTGCTGCTGTTGATCATGTTTGTCAATGGTGGTAATTATGGCATGACGTTGAATCAGCTTCGTTATGGTACGGAGGGGCTGGCGCGGGCGGTGGTTTATTTTCTGACTTCTTCGATGCTGGTATATACGTTGGGGATTTTTATTGCTTCCTCCGGGCAGCTTTCGCTGCGACGGGCGGCGCGGCAGTTGTTTACGTTTCCGGCGGTGTATGCGGCCGTAGCCGCCATTGTGGTCTTTCACTGGCAGTTGCCGGTGCCTGCGCCGCTGATGCGGGCCATTGAGATTGCCGGGGCGGGGGCGATTCCGCTGCTGTTGGTGGTGTTAGGGATGCAGATTGCCGATTTGCGCCAGGTGACTGATGGACGGCCGTCGCCCCGTCTGGCCATCCCGGCTATTTCGCTGCGGCTGCTGGTGGGGCCGCTGGTGGGGGTGTTGGTCACCGGTTGGTTGGGGCTGACCGGGCTGAACCGTTCGGTAGCCATCATCGAGGCCAGTACACCCTCGGCCGTGCTGGTCATCGTCCTGGCAACCGAATTTCAGCTGGCGCCGGCGGCCGTGGCGGTGCTGGTGGTGCTGAGTACGTTGCTCAGCCCCTTCACAATTGCGGCGGTGATTACGGTGTTGGGGTTGTAAGCGAAAAATTACTCTTCGACTAAGCTGGGGATGGTTCAGGAAGTTGAAGGGACGGTTCAGGAAGTCGAAGGGACGGTTAAAATAGGTACCATGAGGTGGTTTATCATAAGTTTATTTGTCCTTTTAGGGCTGGTGAGGCAAGGCGGTCAGTTTGAAAGTGAAGCCCAGGTTACCTTTGGGCAGCAGGTGGTGTTTACACTCACGGCCGTGACCGACCAACCACCAACGGCCGTGACCCTGACCATTCAACCGGCCAACCAGGATGCCCAAACCGAACCATTACGCCCGCAGCCTTTGGCCGACGGCCGTTGGCAGGCCCAATTTACCCTGGAACCGCAGGCGTGGGGGCTGTCTCCATTTACGACGATTGCTTATGAATGGGCGGTGGCGAGTGACGGCCGTGAAACCATCACCGTTCCCCGGCAAACGGTGACGTATCAGGATGACCGTTTTGCCTGGAAGAAGATTGAGCAGTCGGTAGCAGGCACGGCCGTGAGCGTCTTCTGGCCGGGCGCGTCAGACAAACCAGGGCGGGATGCTTTTACCATCACCCAACAGGCGGTAGCCACGTTACAAAACGTGTTACCACTGCCGCCGCAGACGGTGGCTTTGCCCATTTTTCTCTATCCGTCCTCGGCCGATTTGCGGGCGGCGCTGCGGCTAAATGGGCATGATTGGACGGCGGGTCACAGTGACCCGGCATTGGGGGTGGTGCTGGTTACGGCCGTGAATGACAAAACCACCGCCGCCGATTTGCACGGCCCTCTGCCCCATGAAATCGCCCACATCTGGCTGTATCGGGCCGCCGGGTCACACTATGGGACCATGCCTTACTGGTTCAAAGAGGGGTTGGCAATGTGGCTGGCGGGGGATCAACCCGCTCTGATGACAACTAATCCCCTGCCATTGGCTGAACTGTGCCAGGCGGAAATACCGGCCAACACGGAAACGGCCACCGCCCAAAGTGGGGCGCTGGTACAATTTGTGGATGAGCGATACGGCCGTGAAGCGTTAGCGGCTTTGGCAGCAGCATTTGCCCAGGGAGCGGATTGTGACACGGCCGTGTCGTTGTCCCTGGGTATGTCGGCAGAAGAATTGGAGACGCAATGGTTAAGCAACACATCATCCCGCCCAACGGCCGTGCGGTTTGTGCAGCAAAATGGGTTATGGCTGATGCTGCTGTTGGGGAGTTTTGTTTTGATGGCGTTGCTGCTTGTCCGGCCGGCCCGCCGCTAACAAAATGCTAACATGAGATGGGTATGATTACGGCCGTTATTTTCCCAAATGACCAGTTTTCAGGAAAATAACGTAGCTGGGCCGGTTTCCAACCGTGCCATGACATCATCAATCTGTATAGAGAGGGAAGACAAATGACCACAGAAGAACAAACCACAACTGATTCTTACCATTTCAAAGCCGAAATCAAACAGGTGCTGCACATCCTGGTACATTCGTTGTACCAGGATCGGGAGATTTTCCTGCGCGAACTCATTTCCAACGCTTCCGACGCCATGACGCGGATGCAGTTTGAAATGCTCACCAACCATGATGTGCTGGACCCGGACGCCGAACTGGCGGTGCATATTGATGTGCCCGAAGTGGCCGAGGGTGAACCGAAACTGATCATCATTCGAGACAGTGGCATTGGCATGACCAAAGATGAATTGGTGCAAAACCTGGGCACCATTGCCCAATCTGGGGCGCGGGAATTTCTGGCAAAGATGGCCGAGGGGGCCAGTTTTGACGCCAACGATTTGATCGGGCAGTTTGGCGTGGGCTTCTACTCCGTGTTTATGGTGGCGGACGAAGTGCGCGTGGTGTCGCGCAGCTACAAAAAGCGGGCCAAAGCGGCCGCCTGGGTGTGTGATGGCAGCGATGTGTTCCGCGTGGAAACGGCCGAGAAAGAAAGTCGGGGCACGGAAATTCACATCACCCTGCGCCCAGATGCGGCGGAATTTGCCAATGAGTGGAAGCTGAAGCAGATTGTGAAGAAACATTCGGACTTTGTGCGCTATCCGATTTATGTGGGTGAGGGGCAGGCCAACCAGCAGACATCGTTGTGGCGGCAACGGCCGTCGGACATTCAACCGGACGCCTACCTTGACTTTTACCGCCAGATGACGATGGAATTTGAAGAGCCGCTACTGACGGTGCATTTTTCCACCGATGTACCGGTGAGCGTCAATGCGCTGTTGTTTGTGCCCGGCAAACGGGAGCCGGGTATTCTGGCTTCACGCAAAGAGCCGGGGGTGATGCTCTATTCCCATAATGTGCTGATTCAGGAGTATTGCACCGATTTGCTGCCCGCCTGGCTGCAATTTGTAGATGGCGTGGTGGATTCCGAAGATTTGCCGCTGAATGTGAGCCGGGAAACGGTGCAAAATAACCGCCTGATGGCCCAGTTAGGCAAAACGATTCGCGGACGGCTGCTGCGCGACCTCAAGAAAATGGGGCAGGATGAGGCTGAAAAGTATGAAAAGTTCTGGGGCGAATTTGGTCGCGCCTTCAAGGAAGCGGTGGCTATTGACCCGACGGCCAAAGAAGAGGTTTTGCCGCTGTATCGTTACCAATCGTCCAAATCGGACGGCCAATTGATTTCGCTGGATGCGTATGTGGAGCGCATGGCGGAGGGGCAGGAGGCGATCTATTTTGTGCTGGCAGACACGGCCGTTGCCGCCGCCCACAGCCCCCATTTAGACCCGTTCAAGGCGCGTGATCTGGAAGTGTTGTATTGGACTGACCCACTGGACGCGCTCATCAGCCCGATGTTGAGTGAGTACAAGGGCAAGCCGTTTCGGAACGTGGATGAGGCGGATATGGAACTGCCGGACACGGCCGTGAGTGAACCGGAAGCCGACGAACCCACCTCCATTGCCGAGCCGGACTTGAACCGCTTCATCGGCAAGTGTGTCACCACCCTGGGTGAGCGGGTGACGGAAGTGCGCGTCTCCAAAGTATTGAAGGACAGCCCGGTACGTCTGGTTTCACCCAAAGACGCCCAAAACAAAGAGATGCACCGCATCCAACGGCTGCTAGACAAGGAGTATGAAGTGCCGCGCAAAATTTTGGAGGTCAACGGCCGTCATCCCCTCATCGCCAACCTGGCCCAACTTGCCAGCCACCAGCCAGACGCGCCGCTGCTGATAATGAGCATTGAGCAGTTGTACGCCAACGCCCTGGTGCAGGAAGGGCTGCACCCCAATCCGGCCGATATGCTGCCCCGCATTCAAAACATTTTGGAGGTAGCCGCCGCCCAGGCAGTAAAGTAAACTTAAGCAGTAGGGCAGGCAAGGGTGCCTGCCCTACTGGATTGGTATGTCTGGGCAAGAATCCCCGCAACAACAAATTAACTCGCTCCGTCGCCAGATCAACCAGGT
>CAYXUZ010000154.1:0-318 GCA_964467705.1 uncultured Ardenticatenaceae bacterium
GAGAGGGGTCGAGGGGCAACGGCCGTTACCGGGGCGGTGAAGGTCTCGTTCGGACTTTTCGCTTCCTCGTGCCCGTTACCGTCACCGTCACCAGCGAACGGCGGACACATGCTCCGTATGGGTTGCAGGGGGGTGAACCAGGGCAGCCGGGTCAGAATAGTCTGGTGCATGAAGGGCAGGAAATCCTGCTGCCGGGCAAATTTACGCGGGAATTGGCAGCGGACGATGTGCTGCGGATAGAAACGCCGGGCGGCGGCGGGTGGGGCGAGCCATTGCCATGATGCGGCGATTGGCTTTTCACAATTTTTCGGCGCGGCT
>CAYXUZ010000154.1:346-686 GCA_964467705.1 uncultured Ardenticatenaceae bacterium
ACGCGCCGCCAGTTGGAGCAGCAGGCGTGGCAAAATGTGCAAAACGCGCAGCAGGCCACGCTGTCACTGCTGCAAGCGGAGCAGGTGCGGCTGGCTGACCTGGCGCAGCTTTTCAGCGAACGGCCGACACTGCAACAATTGGTACGCAGCCAATCTCTCACTGAACTGACACCTTATTTACAAGATTTTCAGGGGCAAAGTGACCTGGATATTTTGCTGTTTTGCCAGGACGGCCGTGTGCTGGCCGGGGATGCGGCGTTGACGGCCGTTTGCGCTAACCAACCACTCACTGGCAATTTCATGCTGCTCAACGGTCAACCGGCCCTCCTGGCCAGCCAGC
>CAYXUZ010000154.1:696-1219 GCA_964467705.1 uncultured Ardenticatenaceae bacterium
GGTCATGGATGCCATCAGCCAGCAGCCCTTAGGCACAACCGTCACCGGCCGCTGGTTGGACACCGCCGCTCTGAACCAATTGGCGGAGAATACCGGCGTGGCCCACACCATCGTCTCGCCAGAAGGCAGCCGTTTGAGCAGTAGCCTGGGCGGTGTGGATGAGGTGACGTTCACGGCCGTTGGCGAGCCAGAAGCTATCTTTACAGCACCACTGCCGGAGATGGTGTTGGACGGCCGCACCTATTTTGTGGCCTATATTCCCCTGCCGGGCACAGATGATGAGACCGTTTTTTTCGCCGAGGTGGCCTTGCCGGTCAATGACCTGATCACCACGGAAAGGCAGGCGCTGGCGGTGCTGGCGATTAGCACGGCCGTTGTCACTCTGTTGGCCGGGCTGTTGGGAAGCTGGTATGTGCGCCAACTGGTCGCGCCACTGCAAAAGCTGACCGATGTGGCCGAACAGATCAGCCAGGGGGATTTGCTGACGCCCATCCCCTTGTTTTCCACGCCCGCGGAAATCAGC
>CAYXUZ010000154.1:1229-15175 GCA_964467705.1 uncultured Ardenticatenaceae bacterium
GATCGCCCCGATACCATTGATTTCATCACCCGCCGAAGTCAGCACCTTAGCGACGGCATTACATCGCAGCCAGGAGATGATGCTGCACTCGTTGGAAGAGCAGTCGCAGGCGCGGGAATGGTTGAACACGCTCATCCAATCCATTGTGGAGGGGGTGGTGACGTTGGATGGCTACGGCCGTATCACCTTTTTTAGCCAGGGCGCAGAGACGCTCACCGGTTGGTCGGCAGAGGAAGCGGTGGGCATGACGGCCAACGAGGTTTTCCAGATGGTGGAGCCGGAAAGCCGCCGCTTTTTGGAACTGGCGCCACCGGCGGGCAGTAAACGCCAGCTCGTCATTCGCACCCGGCACGGCAAAAACAGCGTGTTGGCCGTGACCGGGGCGCGGCTGCACCCGTTGCCCCAAGACCCGGCGCAGCCCTCAGCGCGGGTGGTGCTGGTCTTGCGTGACGTGACCCAGGAAGAGGCGGTGCGGCGGCTGCGCTCCTATTTTCTGGCGAACATTTCGCACGAGTTCCGCACGCCCCTCAGCACCTTGCAGGCTTCAATGGAACTGCTGCTGGATGAGCAGGAAAAGCTGTCGGCGGCCGAGATGCGGGAACTGCTGAAGCCGTCGTATCTCAGCCTTTCCAGTTTGCAAACGTTGATTGATAATTTGCTGGAAAGCAGCAGTATTGAGGCGGGTGAATTTGTGGTGCGGCTACGGCCGTGCCACATTCAGGACGCCATTACCGATGCGCTGCACATTGTACGGCCGTTGCTGGAACGGCGGCAGCAGGCCATTACCCGCCACGAACCGGCCGACCTGCCGCAAATTCAGGCTGACCCGGCCCGGTTGACGCAGGTGATGGTGAATTTGCTGACCAATGCCAGCAAATACAGCCCGCATGGGGCGATGATTACGTTGGAAACGCAGTTGGGCGACGGCCGTTTACGGACGGCCGTTTGTGACGAAGGGCCGGGCATTCCCCCAACCGAACGGGCCAACCTGTTTCACCGCTTTGTGCGCCTGGATTCGGTAGACCGCGAGCAGTACGGCATTGGTCTGGGGCTGTATGTGGTCAAGACGGTGATTGAAGCGCATGACGGCCGTGTGGGTGTGGATGATCGGCCGGGTAGTGGGTCTGTGTTTTGGTTTGAATTACCAATCTAAAACGTAAAGCGTAAAACGTAACCCCATTACGTTTTACACTTTACGTTTAACGTTTCTCCATGAAAATCCTCATCGTCGAAGACGATCTCCCCCTTTCCGATGTGTTGGCCTTTACGTTGCGGCGGGCCGGGTTTGAGACGCTGGTGGTGCATGATGGGCTGGCGGCGGTGGCTGCCTGGGAAAAAGAATCGCCCGATCTGCTGGTGCTGGATTTGAACCTGCCCAGGCTGGACGGTCTGGGCGTCTGCCGCCACATTCGGGCGCATGACAAAACACCGATCATCATCCTCAGCGTGCGTGGCAGCGATGAAGCGGTTGTCACGGGACTGGAGCAGGGAGCGGATGATTACATCGTCAAGCCGTTTAGTCCGGGGCAGTTGGTGGCGCGGATTCGGGCGGTGCTGCGCCGGGCGGGGGTGGCGGCCACGCCCGGTGTGTTAACCGTCGCCGACCTGACGCTAGATCGCGCCCGTAATGAAGTGCAGCGACCCAATCAGCTACCCATTCGCCTGACGCCGTTGGAGACCAAATTGCTGGAAACGTTGCTGCTTCATGCGGGGCAGGTGTTGACAAGTGAGGGGTTGATCACGGCCGTGTGGGGCAGCGACGGTGGCGATAAAACAATGCTCAAGCAGTTGGTCTACCGCCTGCGGGCTAAATTGGAAACCGGCACATCCAACCCCACCCAAATTGAAACCATCCCCGGTGTGGGCTACAGCCTACGACAGCTATAAGCGATCAGAAAGTGTCCAAGACGATTTATTTGGGTGGCTATGTCCATTCCCGCGAGGGCGGGAATCTATTGTAAGAGACCACCCTACGCCGGGCATCAAGCAACACCCGTTTTTAACGAATAACAATAATGATATATTGAAAAACGATAAATCAGTGCTACAATATAAGTATCTACTACTGAGTGAGGTACTTATGAGGCTGAAACGAGGTTCAACACTGTTTTTGAAGGTTGTCATTTGTCTTATCGGAATCGGGACGCTGGTGCTCTTGCTTTGGTTTCCTCAACTTGAAGGAAGAGCTGCTAACTTAGACCTGATCGATGTTTATATAGATCCGGCAATTATCTATGCTTATATAGGTTCAATCCCATTTTTTGTGGCGTTGTATCAAGCGTTTAAGCTGTTGGGCTACATAGAACAGGATCAGGTATTCTCAGAACAAGCGGTGAGAGCTTTGCGGAAGATAAAACTGTGTGCCGTAGCCATCATTGGCTTTATTGTCGTTGGGATAGCTTTCCTCATTTTGGGCAGCGAAGAGGACCCGGCCGGTGTTGTGGCTATGGGCATCTATACGACTTTTGCTACTGTGGTCATTGCCGTGTCGGCGGCCGTTTTTGAAAGGTTATTACAGAGTGCCGTGGATATAAAATCGGAAAATGATTTAACCGTATGAGATGCAATAATGGCAATGATTATCAATATTGATGTGATGCTGGCGAAGCGAAAAATGAGCGTAACGGAACTATCAGAAAAAGTGGGGATCACGATGGCTAATCTTTCTATACTAAAAAATGGAAAGGCCAAAGCGATTCGCTTTTCAACGTTGGAAGGGATTTGTAAAGCGTTGGATTGTCAGCCAGGGGATATTCTCGAATATAAGTCGGACGATTGATAGATTCGGTAGCTGGCCACCAACGCCAACGGCCGTCGGTCAACCCTCCCCTGGCCTCTTAGCGCCGTTGACGGCCGTAAGTCAATCCTTCCCCAGCCCCTTATCGCCGCCAACGGCCGTAAGTCAGCCCTTCCCAACCCCTGGCATTCAATTGACCGCACGAATAGGTGGGGTGGCACGGTCTGGAAGACCGGCCATAGCGGGGAGACTCTTTAACGGCCGTCAACGACCGTTGTTTTGAAATGTTTATAGTTGTGTGAGGCAGATAAAGTGGGGGAGACGGCCGTTGCTGTCTCTACGTCCTGTTGTAGCTGTCTCTCAGCCCTTCGCTTCGCGGACATCCTTTCCCTGCTCGGCGAACGCCTTGAAGTCCTGCATGTGCTGGTGCGACTGCTTGCGGAATGTGCCGGGCATCAGAAGCCCCACCAGCCGCATCAGCAAGCCGCTGAACCGGTATTCGTTCTCGCTCTCCCAGAGCGTCGTACCCGGACTGGCTTCGGTCAGCCGGTCGCGCACGGCGCTCCACATGCCCTCGCCGACGATCTCGCGCTCGAAGTACACGACGCTCCCTTTTGGGATCCCGCGTAGGTCTGCCGGTTCCCGGCGGGTGATGGTCTCGATGCCCTCGAATTTCTGCTCCCCCATCTGCATCACGACCCGCGACCTGGTACCGACTTGCCCGTGTACTCCCCCATCCAGCGGCTCGTGCAGCACCACGCCCCGCAGCCACTTCGGTATGTGGGCCGGGTCGGCGAGCAGTTGGGCCACCTCCTCTGGCGGCCTGGCAATCTCGATTGATACAGTGTACTTCATAGCGGAGTGCTCCAGAGTTCTAGAGTGAGAAATGGGATTCTCAGCCCTAGATTAACACATTCGTCAAGCAGTTGGTCTACCGGCTGTGGGCTAAATTGGTGGGCACGGCCGTGCAGATTGAAACGATTCCCGGCATAGGGTACGGTCTATGGGGGAGGGGTGATGGAGGGGTGTACGGCCGTGACTCCCCTCACCTATAACAAAACGCACCCAACAATTTATTAGGCGCACGTATTTATCCGAATGATGAACTCTGATACATGGATTCTCTTCTGCAAAATGCCGACCAAGTGCCTTCCAATATATCTACAACCTTCCTATTAATTTCTGGGTTTTCTATAGACCCACTTGTGTATTCAACACGATTACCATTCAACTTGATCCGCGTCACAAACGACAGCCAAATTAGGGTTATGAGTCACCATGAAAATTTGTCTTTGCATCTTTGCTTCTTCAACACAAGGCACAAGAAGCTCGTAAACAGATTGGTTATCTAAATTTTCTTCTGGTTGGTCTATTATTAGCGGGCAGTCATCTTTGTCAATTAACAAGTAGAAAATCAGCAAAAGGATCCCACGTTCTCCTGGGGATAGTTGGGGAAGCTCTTTGCTATCAAGTTTCAGTGAGTAACGAGGTTTTAGATAATCCAACCCGAATAAAAAATCATAGAATTCTGAGACAGACTTTTTTAGCTGTGATTTCATCTCTACCTTTGTTGATATACTTGACTGCTCATTATTCTCTAGGCTAAAAATAACATCTTGTAAAAATGAGGAGATGTCGTCATATTGATGGAATTGTCTTCCCTCTAACTTCTCTTCAAGTTTACGCTTGCCAGATTCTTTACCGTAATACGTACCTGTGACATTTTGTTTGACCATATCAAAAAAGTTGTTGAAGAAAGTGCTTGTTACATCAATAGCCACCTCGAAATTCAGTTTGTACTTGCTTTTTACTAATGAATGAGTTTCGATGACATCTCGTACAGGCTTGTATAACGACTCATAAATTTCAGCCAGTTTTTTCTTCTGCGAGAAGATTTTGGTTACAATTTCTTCTCTTTCACTTTGTAGCTTTTTGTGGTTGATTGGGAGAGTTGTCTCCAAATATCGTATTCTATTGACAAGTTCTTGACGCTCCGTTTCAATTCTCTTAATGTTTACTTCCCATTCAGTCAATTCGGTTTTATACCTTTCATATTCTTGTGCAGCTTCGTCTAGCTCACTTTGTATATGTTTTTCTTGTTTATTCAGGTTTTCCTCTTCCTGCTGCTTCCTCTCTCGAAATTGAAACAACTGGTTTTCCTCGGCCTTCAACCTCTGCTTTTTGTCACCGAGGATTTCAGTGTAATGAACAGAAACTGATAAAAGTTGTTCTGGTTTGATTACAAGTAATTTCAACTCATCAGACGCATTTTTCAACCAGTTTGCATACTGTCGCTCAAATCCGTTTATTGATTCTTCAAGTCGTGCTAATGCCCTCAATTTGTTCTCGCACTCTTTCTGTTTGATCTTCGTGTCCGCTATTTCAGATTCCACCTGCGATTTTTGGGTTTTTAGCCGTTCGATCTGATCGGACGTGTCTTGTATGCTGCTAGGTTTTTTTACTTCAACAGGTGGTTTACCAGAGATAGCTTTTAGCTCCTCGTCTTTCCTGTGGATTTCGCGTTCAATACTCTGCCGATGCTCTGTGGTTAGTTTGATTTCTGCATCTTCGATGTCACGGTTGATTTTACTTAGTTCAGCCTTTAAGGTATCAACAGTTCTGTTTATTTCTTCGGTCTGTTGATGTATTAGTTCTTGAAGAGTCAAGCAGCCCTGCTTCTTGAAATCTTCTACATGCGAGAAAATAATTTTTTCGAGTTCCTGACTAAACTCTCCGCCTTCTCTAAGTTCCGTTTCGTTACATATTTTTTCAAAGAAATTTTGAGGGACGTACCTAACTAATTCTGAGCTTTCAATTGAGACTTGTTCTTCGAGACTCTTTTTTTCAGTGAAGCCGCTTTCCCAATACAGACATGCTGAAAAATTGCGTGCTTTGCTCTTTGAGCGATCCTTTCCCACGAATTTTTCTCTACTAAGAAAACTAAAATGCTCTCCCCGTTCAGAGTTCCCAAGTAGCCCTAAAATATCGGCCAGAGCGCTTTTGCCCATTCCTTTATTGCCAATGATTGCTACCAAACCATGATTAAACTCAATCTCCAAATCATCGAACCAAACGCCATCGTCATTGACAGAAGTAGAGGTTCTCTTGATTGTCAATTTTCTGAGATATTTTGTCTTATTGGAAATAACCCTGTCTATGTTAGGGGGATTTAGTCCAACAAATGTGCGTTGAGATGGAGAAATAAGCGTCTGACGCAATCCTTGGAATGTTGGGTCAGCTTTTATCCAGGTGATTTTCCCCTGTGGGAATTTACCGTAATCCTTTATTGAATGAGCGTCACTTCCTGAAACTACAGGCTTCGGCTTTCCACCTATGGTTGTTAGGAAGTCATCAATATGTTTAGCATTTTGAGGGGTTCTGATGCCCAAACATAAGTCGATATTAGACTGGCTACGAGTCTCAAACAGGTCTGCTATTCGCATAAAGAAATTATCTGCCGGAGGGTGTTCCTGCCAATAAAGTTCTTCAGCACCGCCATGTGTATCATACGGCAACATAATTAAACAGGAGTTTCCGGGTAGAAGCTTAATCGCGTTTTGAAGTGATTCACGGGTTACTTCTGCTGTGTCGAATCCCAATTCTGTTAATTGCTCATCTTCAAGTTCGGCTGGATTTTTATAACCATAATGCCTAGCTTTTCCTGCATCTAGCCCCTTTGCAAATTCTCTAAGCGCTTCATATGAAAGAGGGCGATTTGATTCCAGCAAGCGCAACTCGTTCTTAAAATCGCTTATCTGTTGTCTTGAAAGTTGGTTCGAGAGAATAGCGTGAATGTTGAGACGTTTTTTGCTTGGCGCGTCAACACGAAGTTCAATGCCTGGGAGAATTGTAGCGTTGCATTTTACGCTGGGATTCCTGTCTAAATATGCTTTTATTTCAAGGTAACCATCGAATGTCCAATAGTCCATGATGCAAAATACCGCTACATCTGATTGATTCATTGATTCGATGATTTTTTGATTAACTTCATCTTTGTCGGATGATGTCATGTCGCTATAGCGTTTTGTTCCTTTCCAATGCTTAATTGATGCTGGTGTGTGAATATGTAAGTCCCATTTTCTCCATAGGGAGCCACGTTGTATGTTCATGATTGCCTGTTCCAATTACTATTTTGTCTGACCCAGAAAATTCTTGTGAAACCTTTTCTGATAACTGCTGTTGTTGGGTAAATCAGCAGTGATTGAAACCTGAGCTTGTATAAATGTCTTAACGGCCGCTTCAGCAGGTGGCGAACAGGTAGCCCCCCTTGGCTCATCGAAACTACGTTGCTATAACTCGCCACCCTACTGAAAGCTTGTTAGGTGGCACATAATCAATCAGTGTTTGATGATGATCACTGAGACACCATAAACTATTTCAAGATCGCGCTTGAATTCAACCTCATCTCGGATTGAACCCAAATCGTACACTATAAATATTATCGCCGTATAATCCTTTCCATAAGACATAATGTCTGCGTTGATTTCATCAACGATTACTTTACTCTTGGCCTTGTCCTTAGTTAGCTTAACTTCGATCGCCGTTCCCAATTTGGGCAGAATAAAGTCCGGAATTACTTCTTTGATCGATACCTTGACGCGACCTGTTTCCCGATCATAATCAATGCCCTTTTCCATCCCTCGTCCAATTAAGAGTTGTTCGACGGCATTTTGGACATCAACTTCACACTCAGGTTGTGTGAACAGAACACGACGTAGGTTTGCTTGGAAAAAGTCTTTGAGACTCTGGATACGATCAGCCTTGACGCCTATTTTCCCTTCAACCAATGATATAAGAATCAGAAGGTTGGTAAAAACTGAATCAAAGTATTCTTTCTGTTGAAAGGCAACCGTATCGCCACCTCCAGGAACACGGTCGATATCGTAAAGGTCAACGATGGGATCAACAATTACGATCTCTGCTATGGCGTGCGCAAGTTGGTTGTACTTGCGCATGAATACCTTGTAACCGGCGTACTTCCTAATGCTATCACCATCTGAGCGTGTGCTTGAGATCATCGAATCGCGTAGCGCGTAGGCAACATCAAGGTGGCCCCTTAACTTATCTCGTGCTTTGTCTTCCATGAGTTTGCTCCTTCGCGTCGATTAGCCACCTAACTATATGTTATGCTGATTCATTACACAACGAATCGGCATAAATCAACAATTCTACAGAGTGGGAAAATGACAATCCATGTTGTTCAGTGCGTCTTTTTCCCGTTTCGTGCTGGGTAGGGGTCAATGATAGGTTCATCTGCTGCTTTTTGATCTCTGGTGACAACGGTTATGGCCCTGGTTTGTGATAGGTCAGGTCAATAACGTGCCCGGTGCTGGTGGGTATGGGTTTGCCTCGTTTCATGGCCTTTGTTTCCCTTGATTCCATTGGCAACTGCCAGATAGGATACAGGAGGGGGCAGCACCGGGCAAGGGGGAGAAGCAATTTGGTCAACAAACGACCGTATCCCCTTTCCCGGTACACCGCAACGGCCGTACCCCCACCTCTCTCCCTCCCATCTGTTACCACTTTGTTACCGGCTTATAACCGTTGCTGTTACCGGCCCGTTTTATGCTGGCGAGGTGGGCAATCAGATTTTTTCAAAAATCTGATTGCTACAGAGAGGAGAACGCATGTCCATTGTCCTTGAGCATCTCATGAAGCGGTATGACGGCCATCCGGTGGTGAACAACGTCTCCCTGGAAGTGGCCGACGGTGAATTTTTTGTCCTGCTCGGTTCCAGCGGCAGCGGCAAAACAACGGTGCTGAACATGGTCGCCGGGTTGATTCGCACGGACCAGGGGCGCATCTTGTTACACGGCCGTGACGTCACCCACCTGCCCACCCAGGAACGGCAGGTGGGCATGGTCTTCCAAAATTACGCCCTCTTCCAACACATGACCGTCGCGGACAACATCGAATTTGGGCTGCAAACGCGCAAAGTGCCCAAAGCCGAACGCCGCCACCGCCGCCATGAACTGCTGGAACTGGTGGGGCTGTCCGGGCTGGGCGACCGCCTGCCCAAACAAATCTCCGGCGGACAGCAGCAGCGCGTCGCCCTGGCCCGTGCCCTGGCCTATAACCCCGATGTGCTGCTGCTCGATGAGCCATTGGGCGCGTTGGACGCCAAAATCCGGCTGGAACTGCGCCGCACCCTCAAAACCATTCAACGCGAAACGGGCATCACCACCATCCTGGTGACACATGACCAGGAAGAGGCGTTTGAACTGGCCGACCGGCTGGGGGTGATGAGCTTCGGCCGTCTGATGGAGATTGGCTACCCCGAAGATTTATACAAACGGCCGCAGACCGAATTCGTGGCTACCTTTCTGGGCACCGCCAATTTGCTGGTGGGCCAGGCGCAGGGCGAAGGGGTGCAGTTGGGGGCCCTCACCTTCCCTTTGCAAGACAGTTCCAGCCTGCTACACCACGATGATCGTGTGCAGGTCTTGTTCCGACCGGAAGATGTGGTGCTGGCCCCATCGCCGCAAGATTTGGGTGCGCCGCGCCTCGGCCAGGGCGAGGTGGAGCAGGTGACATTTGGCGGCGCGTTTGAACGGCTGTGCAACAAGATGGCCACGGGCAGCGGCAAGACTGCCGCCGCTGCCCGGTGTGCGGGCCATCGCCCCACCCGTCCCCTTCGGCGGCAATGCCATCCTGGTGGAAGCCACTCGTTCCCAGGATGAGGCGGAACGATTGCCGCTTCAGGTGGGGCAAGAGGTGTGGGTGGGGGTGCGGCAGGTTCATGCCCTGGAACACCCCGGTCTGCGCTTTTTGCTGTTGACGGATGGCTCGCCGCTGGCCCAGGCGACCATTCAGACGGCCGGGCACATTGCCCGGCTGGCCCATGCGCGGGTGACGCTGCTGGGCTACAACCTGCATGTGGAAGCGATGTACCAACATTTGCAGGAGGCCAGGGAGCAGTTGGGCAGCGGGTTGGCGGCGCTGGACATTCGCCCCACGTCGGACGAGCCTGGCGAAGCCGCCCGGCAAGAGGTGGAACGCCAGCCATATGACCTGGTCATCATGGGTTTTAATGGGCAAAGTGAGCAGTTGGCCCTGGCCGAACAACTGCTGGCGGTGGGTGAACATCACCTGCTGTTGATTCCCACCGCCCAATCCGCCCCCACCAACATTCTGATTTGTGTGACGGCCGGTGAGCCGGGCAAGGAGGATGTGCTGTTTAGTGGCCGTCTGACCCGCCATCTGGGGGCTTCGGCCATGTTGCTGTCGGTGCTGCCAGAGGAGGAAGCAGACGTAAAAGAGCCGGAACGGGCCGAACGTTTTTTGATGGGTGGCGAACGGACGTTGGAATTATTGGGTGTGCCGACGGAAACGGCCGTGCGCACCGGCCTTGTGCGCGATGAAATTGCGGCTGAACTCAAACAAGGCAGTTATGACATGCTGGTAGTGGGTGCGCCCCTGCCAGACGCCGAAGGGCACATCAGCCTGACCGGGACGATTAGCCGGGTGTTGGCCGACTCGAAGGAGCGGCCGGTGTTGATTGTGCGTTCGGCCGTTTCCCGGCGCGGCAGCGAACTCCCGCTCATCCCCAGCACTATGCGCATTCATGCGTTGAAAGAGGTGGTTTGAGAGGCTGCCACCGAATGGAATTCGGCGTCTGCACTACAAAGTCTGCTTATGCAAGTTAACAAAATAAATCGGTAATTCACGAATTGTCATTCCGAGGTCTTCCGAGGAATCCCATTGACCTGGAATAATCAAGGCGTAGGGATTCCTCGCTCCAAAGACTTCGCTCGGAATGACACGACTCTATTACCGAAACTAATTCTTAATCTTCATAAGCAGACTGGTGGAAATCGCCTCTAGTGTGCTTCAGCACACTTGTTATATCAGCCTGGGAATTCATTCCCAGGAGAAAATGGAAAATGCCAACACAACTTGAGCAACATCAAAGGAAGGAGATTAATTCAGTGAACACGATATATGAGTTTTTATGGGGACACGGCCGTTGGGACAACGGCCGTTCACTCCTGTTACTATTTGCTTTATTGCTGATCCTGTTGGCGGCCTGCACCAGTTCCGGCGGTTCAGAAGAATCAGCCGAGACAGCCAACAGTGAACCCGTCACATTGATCTTAGGCGCTTATACCACCCCCCGCGAAGCGTATGCCGAAATCATCCCCCTCTTCCAGGCCCACTGGAAAGAACAAACCGGGCAAGACGTGGTGTTTGAAGAATCCTACCTGGGTTCCGGCGCACAATCACGCGCCGTCGTCGAAGGGTTTGAAGCCGACGTCATCGCCCTCTCGTTGGAAGCAGATGTAAACCGCATCGTTGACGCCGGTCTCATTACCCATGACTGGAAAAGTGTGGGGGACAGCGGCATGGTCAGTGATTCGGTGGTGGTTTTTGGCGTCCGTCCCGGCAACCCATTGGGCATTGAAGATTGGGACGACCTGACCCAAGAAGGTGTGGAAGTGCTGACGCCCAATCCCAAAACCAGCGGCGGGGCCATGTGGAACATCCTCTCCCTGTACGGCGCGGCCAAACGCGGTTTTGTGGAAGGGGTCCCGGCCGATGATGACGCCGCCGCGACCGAATTCCTGAAAAACATCCTCAACAATGTCACCGTCATGGACAAAGGAGCGCGAGAAAGCATTACCAACTACGAACAAGGCGTGGGTGATGTGATTATCACCTACGAAAACGAGATGTTGGTGGGGCAAAAATCGGGGCAGGATTATGAAATGGTCATCCCCCGTTCCAGCATTCTAATTGAAAACCCGGTGGCGGTGGTGGACACCTACGTGGACAAACACGGCACCCGTGAAGTGGCGGAGGCGTTTGTGCAATTCCTTTTCACCAAAGAAGCGCAGGAGATTTTTGCCGAGTATGGGCTGCGTTCGGTGGATGAGGAGGTGGCGGCGGCAACGGCCGTGCAATACCCCCCACTCGAAGACATATTCACCATTGATTACTTTGGCGGCTGGGCCGAAGCCACCCCCACTTTCTTCGGCGACGACGGCATTTTCACCAATGTCTTTGCCACCTTGAACGTACCAACGACAGAGTGATTGGGTAATTACAAAATTTGTATCAATACAGCCTCTCTGGAAACTAACCGCAAAGAACGCGAAGGACGCAAAGTTTTTCTCTTTATCTTTGCGATCTCTGCGCCCTTTGCGGTGAACAGTTACCAAAATTACTCAATTACAAGGACAAAACGATGACCGCTATTGATGTTTCAGCCAACAGCAAAAGAGATGTAATTCCGGCCAGCAAGGAACGAGTTCCCTGGGGCAAGTTGGGCATACGGGCGATGGCGCTTTCCTACCTGTTTATCATGCTCATCATCCCCGTGAGCGTCATCTTCTGGGATGGGCTGCGCGAAGGTTTTCCGGCCCTATGGCAGGAAGTGAGCAAACCGATTGCCTGGAGTGCGCTCAAGCTGACGCTGTGGACTTCGGCCGTGATGGCCCTCATTAACGGCGTGATGGGCTTGTTAACCGCTTATGTGCTGGTGCGTTACACCTTCCCCGGCAAAACCTTTCTCAACGCGATCATTGATTTGCCGTTGGCGATTCCCACATTGGTGACAGGGCTGATGTTAGTGGCCTTATACGGCCCGCAGCAAATGGTGGGTGCCTGGTTTCTGGAACATTTTGACCAGCGGATCATTTTCGCCGCGCCGGGCATTGTATTGGCGCTGCTGTTTGTCACCTTCCCGTTTGTGGTGCGCAGTGTGCAGCCGGTTCTGCTCGACCTGGACCAGACGCAGGAAGATGCGGCCGCTACGTTGGCGGCCGGTTCATGGACGATATTTCGGCGGATTACCCTGCCTGCTCTGCGGCTGCCCTTACTGAGTGGGATGCTGCTCAGCTTTGCGCGGGCTATTGGCGAGTTTGGGGCGATAGTGATTGTGGCCGGGAATATCCCGTTTCGGTCACAGACAGCGGCCGTGTATGTGTTTGGCGAGGTCGAATCGGAAAACCGTCTGGGGGCCAGCGCCCTCTCGGTGGTGATGATGTTGATCGCTTTCTCTGTCATTGCCCTGGTAGGCTGGCTGGAACGGCGGGCGCATCGGAAAGAAAGTGGGTGAACAGTGAACAGTGAGCAGTGAGCAGTGAGTAGTGAGTAGTGAGCAGTATTCGGATTACGGACAACGAGGGGTAACGAGTATGGCAACGATGACAACGGTGGTACGGGGGACGCCAGCGACGCGGGGTAGTTTGTGGCAGCGGCGGCTGTTGATTGGCGTGGTGGTGCTGTATGTGGGGATTCTGATTATTGCCCCGCTGCTGGCGCTGCTACGTGGCGCTTTTGCCGAGGGGTTGGGCGCGATGTGGGAGTCGGTGAATAAGCCGGATGTGTGGAAGGCGTTTTGGCAAACGTTGAAGATTGGGCTGATGGTGGTGGTAGTGCATACGGTGTTTGGCACGGCCGTTGCCTGGGTCTTTGTGCGCGACAATTTCCGGGGCAAATGGGTGCTGAACGCTATCATGGATTTGCCGTTTGCCGTCTCGCCGGTGGTGGTAGGCTACATGCTCATTCTGATTTTTGGCCGGCGGGGCATCTTAGCGCCGTTGATGGAAGCCTGGGACATCCAGGTCGTTTTTGCCGTGCCGGGCATGATTCTGGCTACTTTGTTTGTGACCATGCCGTTCATGGTGCGGGTGCTGGTGCCGGTGCTGGAAGCGTTTGACGTGCGCCAGGAACAGGCGGCGGCCACGTTGGGGGCGGGGGGCTGGCTCACCTTTCGTCGGGTGACGTTTCCGGCGCTGCGTTGGGGTTTTGTGTATGGCATTACCCTGACCTTTGCCCGCGCTTTAGGGGAGTTTGGCGCGGTGTTGGTGGTGGGGGGCGGTATTCAGGGGCGCACGGAGACGGTACCGATCTACATCTACCGCTCATTGGATGCGCGGAACTACACGGGGGCTTACAGTACGGCCGTGCTGTTGGGGCTGTTTTCCATCATGTTGATCCTGGGTACGGATTGGTTGCGACGACGTGCGAAGTAGAGCGGTCAAGGAAATATTCGTTGCCTATTCGTGACCGGCACGATAAGCTTACCTGACAAGGCTCCGGTATGATTGAGTGGTATTGGCGATAAAGAGCACAAGAAATGGGCAATGGAGGAACTCAATGGATGAACCCAATAAGATAGGTATTGAGGTAGGAGATAGTGAGCAGGAGATGGACACGGCCGTTGCCACTAGCATTACCGCTCACTTGTCTCGCCCATTCTGGCAAC
>CAYXUZ010000155.1:0-2256 GCA_964467705.1 uncultured Ardenticatenaceae bacterium
ATATTCAAATTCGTGATCCCTATATCTACACTGATCAACAGGAAAAAATATATTACATGTTCGGGACTACCGATCATGATTGTTGGCGCGGGCCAGGGCAAGGTTTTGACTGCTATCGCAGCCAGGATCTAAAAGAATGGGATGGGCCAATTCCAGCATTCAGACCATCCGGCCATTTTTGGGGCAAAGAGAACTTCTGGGCGCCAGAAGTTCACAAATTCAACGATCGATTTTATATGTTTGCCTCATTCATAGCCAAGAAGCGGTATCGCGCCACGCAAATTCTGACTGCTCAGGAGGTATTTGGCCCTTACCTCCCCCTGGTGGGTGAGCCGGTCACACCCCCAAATTGGCAATGTCTGGATGGCACATTGCATGTAGACGAAGAGGGCAATCCCTGGATCGTCTTTTGCCATGAGTGGGTGCAAATACACAATGGAGCCATATGCGCTTTGCGATTGACGCCTGACCTGAGGGAAGCAGTGGGACGACCACTATTTCTCTTCAATGCCTCGGAAGCGCGTTGGGTAAAGGAATCTGGCTGGCCCGAAAAAGAGGCCAAATACCGCTTTCCCACCTACGTCACCGATGGGCCATTTCTGCATCGGTTGAATGATGGCGCGTTGATCATGTTATGGTCTAGCCTGGGACGGAAAGGGTATGCTATGGGCGTCAGCCGGTCAGAGAGTGGGCACATTTCCGGTCCCTGGCATCATGATCCTGAACCTATCTGGGCCGAAGATGGCGGGCATGGCATGATTTTCCAGACATTTGCCGGGCAGTTGATGTTAACCTTTCACAGCCCAAACCAGACGCCAAATGAGAGAGCCGTTTTTGTGGAGATTGAAGAAAAGGATGGTGGAATACGGCTCAAAGTGTAGGAAGCCGTTTACCGCAAAAACGCTTCATGCAGACCACCATCCACGCTGATAATTTGTCCGGTCGTTTTACTCAATTGACGGCTGGTCAGCAAATAGGCGGCTTCGGCCTGGTCGGCCAGGGTGATAGGTAGCTTCGTCAGCGTCCGCTGGGCGTAAAAATTTGCCAGTTTATCCCGCAATGCTTCCGTCTCTTCGCTTTCCTCAAAAGGAATCTCGTATTTCACCAGCGAACTGATCACCCGGTCACGTGGGAACATGCTGCTGCCTTCGACGACGGTGGCAGGAGCCAACCCATTGACGCGCACCAGTGGGGCCAGTTCAATCGCTAATTCGCGCACCAGGTGATTGGCCGCCGCTTTGCTGGTGTCATAGGCAAGGGAGCCTTTTTTGGCTACGGCCGCATTCACGCTGGTCGTGAGCACCAGCGTACCGGAAAGTCCTTGAGCTTCCCAGATTTTGCGCGCTTCATCGGCCACGATGTAGCTGCCCTTGACATTGACAGCAAAGGTCAAATCCCATTGCTTGTCACTTACTTTGCCCTCTTTGCTGGGCGGCACAAAAATCCCTGCCGTGACAATAATGTTGTCAATTCCGCCGTAGGCCAGAATAACCTGATTGAGCATGTGCTGAACCGATTGGCGGTCAGTGATGTCGGCGCCCAGGCCAATGGCGGGGCCGCAGGCGGAGATGCCGGTGCCGGCGACGCCAATGCCCATGCCGTATTTGTTGGTGAGGGTCACGGCCGTGTCCGCCACCGCCGCCTCGTTCAAATCTACACAGACCACATGCGCTCCTTCTTGTGCCACCCGGTGGGCCACCGCCCGCCCAATGCCGCTGCCCGCACCAATCACCACAACAACATTCCGTTCCAGTTCCTTTTCCGGCGGCATTCGTCGCAACTTTGCCTCTTCCAGCAGCCAGTATTCAATGTCAAACGCCTCCTGGCGCGGCAAACCCTGGAATTGGCTGATGGCTTCTGAGGCGCGCATCACTTCGATGGCTAATGAGTAGAATTCGGCCGTGACTCGGCTCTCGCTCTTGTTTTTGCCCCAGACGATCAGGCCGACACCGGGAATAAGAATCACCGTCGGATTCGGGTCGCGCATAGCCGGGGAATTGGCATGTTTGCACGCTTCGTAGTAGGCGGCGTAATCCGCCCGGTACTGCGCCAGCCCTGCTTCCAATTTTGCCAGCAGCGTGGCTAAATCTTCTGTCTGTGGATTCCAATCCACATAGAGCGGTTTGATTTTGGTGCGCAGGAAATGGTCGGGGCAGGAAGTGCCCAATTCGGCCAGCCGGTGCGCGTCGTGGCTGTTCACAAATTGCAATACACTCTCGGTAATGTGAACCGTGCCGATAAAACGATTCTGCTGCG
>CAYXUZ010000155.1:2293-15165 GCA_964467705.1 uncultured Ardenticatenaceae bacterium
AGTTTGGGCAACAGTTGCACCAACAGATTTTCGCGTTCCTGTTCCGGCAGCGATTGGTACTTTGCGCCGCCAAACGTGGCTTCCCCTTTGTCATGGGCGGCGATGTATTCGGCCGCTTTCTCTATGAGCGTCAGCGTCAATTCGTAACACGCCTTGTCGTCATCAGCCCAGTTGATCAGGCCGTGTTGGCCCATGATCAACCCTTTCAGGCGGGGGTTTTGCCGGGCCATCTCGCCCATCTTCAGGCCCAAATCGAAGCCCGGCCGTTGCCAGGCCACCCAACCCACTTCGTCGCCAAATACTTCCTGTGTCAGCCGTTCCTGGTCTTGGCTGGCCGCAATGGCAATGGCAGAGATGGGGTGCATGTGGTCTACATGCCGGTAGGGAATAAAACCGTGCAAAGGCGTATCAATGGAACTGGCGCGGGGATTGAGGTTGAAGGTGGTGTGTGCATACATCTCCACCATTTTGTCTTCAACTTCGGTCTTGACGCCTTTGATTTCCGCCGCATCATAAATGGCTTGCAGGGAAAGCAGTTTGTCCATGTAGAGCGAAGCAAAGTTGGCGCGGGTACTGGTGCGCAGGTCGCCGCCGGAGCCTTTGACCCAGAGGACATCTACTTCTTCCTCGGTTAACGGATCGGTCATTCTGATTTTGGAGGAGGTGTTGCCGCCGCCGGTATTGGTGATACGCTGGTCATCGCCCAGAATGTTGGAGCGGTAGCGCAACCGCTCGACGGGATCGAGCCGGTCGGCGATGGTGGCATCCCAATGGTAGTTAACGTGGTTGAATTGTTTTTCTGTCATGGTTTCCTCATTACTGCACGAGTGCAGATTTTTTGATTTGTTGGTAACGGCCGTACACCGCATCCCATACGGCCGTTTCTTGTGGTTCATATCGCTGTAATTCATCCATCTCGGCCACAATCTGCCGTGCCTGGCTTATATTGGCGATCTCGCCGAGAGCGATCAGCTGCACCAGGGCATTGCCGATGACCGTGGCTTCAATCGGGCCGGTGATAACCGGCAAACCGGTGGCGTTGGCCGTCATTTGGTTCAACAGTGTGTTTTGGGTACCACCACCTACGATATGGAGAACGGTGGCCGGTTGATCGGCAACGGCCGTGACCTGCGCCAGCACCTCCCGGTAAACAAGCGCCAGACTTTGCAGCACAGAACGCACCATTTCCCCCGGCGATTTCGGGGTATGCTGCCCGGTCTGTTGGCACAACTCGCGGATACGCTGCGGATGATTGCCGGGGGTAAGGAAAATGGGATCGTTAGGGTTGAATACGGCCGTGTCTCCTTCTACCTCCCTTGCCATTTCTACCATTTCCGCGTAGCTGTAGGTCTGCCCTTCGGCCGCCCACTGCGCCCGGTACTGCTGCAAAATCCACAAGCCCATTACATTCTTGAGCAACCGATACGTGCCGTATACGCCGCCTTCGTTGGTGACATTGGCGGCCAATGCCTCTGGTGACAGAATTGGTTTGTCCACTTCCAGTCCGACCAGACTCCACGTGCCACTGCTGATGTAGGCATAATCGGCCGTTTGGGTGGGTACGGCCGCTACCGCACTGCCCGTATCATGGCAGGCGGGGGCGATGACGGGAATGCCCTCATACGCGCCCAGGCGTGTGCCCGGCGGCACAATTTCGGGGAAGATGGTGAAGGGGATATCCAGCCGGGCCATGAGGTCGGTGGCCCAACGGCCGTTCCCTGGATTAAATAGCTGCGTCGTGGTGGCATTACTGAATTCACACGCCTTCGCGCCCGTCAGCCAGAAGTTGAGCAGGTCGGGAATGGTTAAAAACGTGCCGGCAATTTGCAGTTGGGGCGATTTGCTATCTACCAGACTGAGCAGTTGGTAGAGGGTGTTGATAGGCATAAACTGGACGCCGGTCTGGGCAAAAATCTCCGCCTGGGGCACCCTGGCAAAAGCGCGTTCCATCATGCCGGTGGTACGGCCGTCGCGGTAATGCACCGGGTTGCCGATCAGCTTATCCTGCCGGTCCAGCAGAGCAAAATCTACGCCCCAGGTATCCACGCCAATGCTGGCCGGTTGCAGCGTTTTGCCCTTTTCAATGCCCGTCTGAATCTCGCGCCACAGGTGGAGGATGTCCCAGTAGAGGGTGTGGTGGGCGGTGACGGCCGTGTTGGGGAAGCGGTGCAGTTCGTCGAGGTGGAGGGTACGGCCGTCAAAATGCACCGCCATCACCCGCCCTGATTCCGCGCCCACATCTACTGCCAAAACAACCAATGATTTCATCATTACCCTGTCATTTCGAGGTCTTCCGAGAAATCCCTACGTTCGGCTGGTTCGGCCAGGATTCCTCACTCCGAAGACTTCGTTCGGAATGACAATCCTGCTGAACACAACGGACACTTTGATCAACGGAGCGCTAAAACGTTTTGTTCGTAGGTGCGAATGTCGTCCATGAAGGCGTAACCGATGGGGACGTTTTGTTGGTGGCAGTAGAAGTCCCACACGGCCGTAAATGGCAACCCCTTCACCTCTTCCAATAACGCCAATCGCCCCGTCAAATCACCATTGTTTTCCAGTTCACGCAGCATGGCCGTCGGCTCCAGTAGGGCAATGAGCAAAGCGCGCAGGGCATTGCGCGTGCCAATTGTCCAGGCCGCCACGCGGTTGATGCTGGCGTCGAAAAAGTCCAGGCCAATATGCACCCGATCCAAAAAATTGCCGCGCACAATTTCCTGCATGGTCGCCTGCAAATCGTCGTTCAGAATGACCACATGGTCACTGTCCCAACGCACCCCCCGGCTGACGTGCAGCAGCAGTTCCGGCACATACAGCAGCGTAGCCGAGATTTTGTCGGCGATACTTTCCGTGGGGTGGAAATGGCCCGCATCCAGGCAGAGTAATACCTGCTTCTGCACGGCATAACCCAGGTAAAACTCGTGGCTGCCGACCACATAACTTTCTGAGCCGAGGCCAAATAGCTTACTTTCAACGGCGTCCAGGTTGTGCTGCGGGTTGATCGGTTCGGCCAGGATTTTGTCCAGCGAATCACGCAGGCGTTGGCGGGGGGCCAGGCGGTCGGCGGGGCTGTCTTTGAAGCCATCAGGGATCCAGATGTTGGTCACGGCCGTGTTGCCCAACTCCCGCCCAAAATACGCGCCAATCTCCCGGCAGGCCATACAATGCTCAATCCAAAACTGGCTGATGCCCGCGTCCGGGTGCGAGAGTGTAAAACCATCATCGGCCAGGGGATGGGAGAAGCAGGTGGGGTTGAAGTCCAGGCCGTGCCCATTCTCTTTGGCCCAGGCCACCCAATTGGCAAAATGCTCTGGCCGAATCTCGTTGCGCGGCACTTTTTTGTCCGTTTCCAGGTAAATGGCGTGCAGGTTCAGGCGGTGGGTACCGGGAATGAGGCTGTACGCTTTGTCGAGGTCCTGGCGCAGTTGTACGGCCGTGCGCGCTTTCCCCGGATAATTCCCCGTGGCCATAATGCCGCCGCTCAACCCCCGTTCTGGCTCTTCAAAGCCGCCCACATCATCCCCCTGCCAGCAGTGCAGGCTGATGGCAATTGGGGATAACCTTTGCAGTGCAGCATCTGTATTAACACCGAAAGCGGCATAGCGCTCACGAGCATAGGCATACATTTTTTCCACAGATTCTGTCATTTTTGCACCTATTTCAGCTTGTTGGGAAAGGAGGTTAGGGATTGTAGATTGTGGATTAGAGATTAGTCAACCTTCTTTGGGGTTGAAAAGTGATAACGGCCGGAACCTACTGTCAGGATAACGGCCGTCCCCTCCTGCCGAATCTCACGAACCCCATCCACCTGCTCTAGCACCTGCCCCTGCTCGGTGACGGCCGTGACCGATTGGGTGGGCAGGCGGATAACGGCTTCCGTGTTGGCGGGGATGGTGACGGTCAGTTCAAAGTTGCCGTTCTCCAGCTTCCATTGGGATTCGACACGGCCGTACAACGAATCCAGACTGGCACTGGCAGTGTTCAGCCCTCCACCCGGCTGCGGTTGGATGAGGATGCGTTTGTAGCCAGGCGCGTCGGGGTCAATTTCCAGACCAGCCACTACCTGGTACAGCCAATCACCAATCGCGCCGTAGGCATAATGATTGAACGAATTCATGCTGGCATCCTGAAACGTGCCATCCGGCTTGATGCCGTCCCATCGCTCCCAAATGGTCGTCGCCCCTTGCTTCACCGGATAGAGCCAGGAAGGGTAACTCTCCTGGTTGAGCAGTTTATAGGCGACATCGGTGTGCCCATAACGGCTCAGGACGTGGCACAAATAAGGCGTGCCCACAAAGCCGGTGGTCACATGATAGCCCCCCCGCTGAATTTCCTCTACCAGACGGGATACGGCCAACGGCCGTATGGACTCCGGGAGTAGATCGAAGTGCAGCGCCAGGACGTAGGCGGTTTGGGTGTTGGGGCCGACACGGCCGTGTGGCGTCACAAACTCATCGTTAAAAGCCGCTTTCACTTTGTCGGCCAGTTGCGTATACCGTTCAGCATCATTTGTTTTGCCCAGTACACAGGCCACCTTTGCCAGCAGGTGGGTGCTGTAGGCAAAAAAGGCGGTGGCCACCAGTTCATTGTTGGTCACAGGGGCAGGTCTCCGCGCATCTTCGCCGCGATAGTCCAGCCAATCGCCAAATTGATAATCATGCCGCCAGATAAAATCCTCACCGGCCCGGCGGCGCATAAATTCCACCCAGCCCACCATGCTCTCGTATTGCTCGGCCAGCAGGCGGGTGTCGCCGTAACAAAGATAAATCGTCCAGGGGCAAATGACGGCGGCGTCGCTCCAGGCAGCGGCCCCGGCACTGCCCAAGCCCGCGGCGTTGATTTTGGACAGAACATCAGGCACCACAAAAGAGACACGGCCGTCGGCCAGTTGATCCGCTCGCAAATCCTGCAACCACTTGCTAAAAAAGGCGGCCACGTTCATATTAAAACAGGCGGTGCGGATGAAAACCTGCGTATCACCCGTCCAGCCCAGCCGTTCATCTCTCTGCGGGCAATCGGTGGGTATATCTACAAAGTTGCCCTTTTGCCCCCAGACAATGTTCTGTTCTAACTGGTTAATGAGTGGGTTGGAACATGCAAATGTGCCGGTTGAGGGCATATCGGAATAGATGACAATCCCTGTAAAATGCTCTGGCGTCGGTTGGCCGGGAAACCCTTCCACGGCCACATAGCGGAAACCTTGAAAGCTGAAATGGGGTTCAAAAACCTCATCAGCGTCGGGCAGCCCTTTTAAGGTGTAGCGGGTGAGCTGCACGGCCGTGCGCAGATTGTCGGTATACAGGTTGCCCTCCTGGTCTAACACTTCGGCGTGGCGCAGGCTGATGGTTGTGCCCGCCGGCCCGCGCACCCGCATCTGCACCCAGCCCACCATATTCTGCCCAAAGTCCAGGATCGTTTCCCCTTTGGGCGAGTGCAGGATGGCTAACGGCCGTAATTCCCCCATGCGGCGGACGAATGGCCCGGTCTGAGCCACGATGATCGCTTTGGCATGGTCAAGTTGGCGCACACCACCCCACTCGCGGTCGTCATAACCAGGTTCGTCCCACCCTGTTTTCTCCAGCCGGGCGTCATAGGTTTCGCCCATGTAGAGATCGGATAGTTGGATAGGGCCACGGGTGGCCCGCCACTTTTCGTCGCTGGTAATGGTTTGGACACGGCCGTCCACATACACCAATTCAAGCTGCACCAACAGCGCCAACCGGTCGCCATAGACATGGCGATGTCCCCGGTGGCCCATATAACCCCGATACCAGCCATCACCCAGCATCGCCCCCATCACATTCTCGCCCTGGCACATCAGGCCGGTCACATCATACGTTTGATATTGCAGACGATGATCGTAACTCGTCCAGCCGGGCGTGAGCACGGCATCCCCCACACGCTGCCCATTCAGTCGCAGTTCGTAAACTCCCAGGCTGGTGGCATAAATTCGGGCGTGGGCAATATCACCTGCTACCTGAAAACGGCGACGCAAAAGCGGAACCGGTTGGGGGTGGCTGGGGTCTTCTTCCCAGTTTGGGGTAATCCACTCCGCCTGCCAGTTTTCATTGTCCAGCAGACCCATCTCCCAAACGGCCGTTTCGCTCCACACCGACACAACATCACTCTCATCCCGCACCTGCCAATAACAACGTTGGCCGGGTTGCAAAGGTGAACCGCCATAGACCACATGCAATGAATTATCAGAGGTGACTTTCCCCGTATTCCACCACACATCGGCGGCCGACGCTTCTTGTACAACCGGGTTTTTGCTCACCACAATTTGGTAAGCCGTTTGCCGTGCGCCACGCTGTTCCGAGCTAACCTGCCAGCTTAGACGCGGCTGCCGTACATCGAGGCCGATTGGATCGGTGAGGTATTCACACAAAAGTCTTTTGGGTGTAAGCATAGTAGACCAATCAATCAACAAAAGCGCGGGGTCTTACGGCCCCGCACCCTGAAATACTGCTACTTTATACCGGAAGTTACTTCACCGCCAGACGCTCAATCAATGCCTGCAAAGCCTCCGCAGCTTCGTCAACCGTGCTTTGTCCATACGCCACTTGCTGACCAATCAACTCTAATTCAGCCACAAATTCCTGGTCATTTGGCAGGTTCGGCCCCTGGGGGATGGTGCGGTCGGCCACTGCTTCATAAATTCCGTAAACGGCCGCATCAATCTTATTAGCGCCGACGGCCGTCGCTTCACGCACCACCGGCGAGGAGGGGATGCCGCGATTGGTTTGCAGCACGGCGCCCGCCGTGGGGGTGGTTACGAAAAAGTTGAGGAACAGCGCCGCCGCCTCTTTGTTCTCACTGGCATTGTTCATGCCCAGATATTGGCTCATCTGGATAACATAGGAATCCTCGCCGCCCACGGGCAGTGTGGTCATGCCCAGTTCGTCGGTCATGGCCGCCTGATAAGAAGCCACCTGGTTGCTCCAAACCAGTCCAATAGCCGCATCCCCGGCCACCAGCGCCGAACTGTCCGGCCCGTCTTCGGTATAGGTGTAGGTAGTGTCTGCGTCGGGGATCAGTCCTTCGGCGCGCATGTCGGCCCACATTTGCAGCCAGGCCCGGCCAGAATCAACGGTCGCGTAGGAGGTGCCGCCGTTATCGGCCGTCCAGATCGGCGTCCCTTGTTGGAGATAGAAGTAGCTGAGGTAATTGGCCTGGTTTGTGCTGTTGTCCACGAAGGGGGCCACACCCTCAGGCAGAGCGGCTTTCAGCGCACGGCCGTAGTCAATCAGCTCTTCCCAGGTCATGTTATCCTCCGGCAGAGCAACCCCCGCCGTCTCGATCATTGTCTTGTTGTAGACGAGAACCTGTGTGTTTGTACCCAGGCTAACCGCATAGAGATTCCCATCGGCCGCCGTCGCCGGGATAAGCGCCGCCTGGTCAAATGTTTCGGGAGTGTTAATCAGCAGTTGGTTGCCCAGATAGCCATTGAGTGGTTCCAGGTATTGTTGGTAATCGGGCCAGTTGCCACCTAACTGGATAATGTCGGGGGCATCATTGGCCGCGAGTTGGGTGTCAATGATCTGGAAATGGTCGGCCGTGCCACCATTTGGCTCACCCAAGACCGTGATCTCAGGGTATGCTGCCTCGAACAACTCGATAACCTGTAAGGTTCTGGCGGCGCGATCATCGTTGCCCCACCAGGCCACACGGATTTCAGCAGGCCCGCCCGTGTAAACGGGCAGTCCGTCAGTCCGCACGGCCGGTGCAGGCTCCGCGGTCGGCTGAGGTGCGGCCTGTGTGGCCTGGGCCGCAGCCAACTGCTCTTGCAAAGTGGCGATCTGCGCTTCCAGGTCAGCCGCCGCCCCCTCATCATTGGCCGCGTCGGCCAGTTGTGCCTGCAAATCGGCCACCTGCGCTTCCAGGCCAGCCACCGCCTCGTCAGCAGATGTATTGGCCAGTTGTGCCTGCAAATCGGAAACCTGTGCCTCCAGTTCGGCAACGGCCGCATCAGATTCAGAGGTGTCGGCAGAAGTACACGACACCAACATCAACCCAAACAGTGTCAGCAATACCACCAGTGTGATTGTACGAAATCCTTTCATCTTTAAATTCTCCTACTCTTATTTATAAGTTTTCTAGTTGGTTTCCTTAAACAATGCTGAAATACATCACCTATTATCATTTCATATTCAATTCCTCCTCGTTATGGCGCTAACCTTTTAGACCTGTGGTTGTGATGCCCTCTACAAAATACTTTTGCAGGGCAAAAAACAGGATAAAAGGGGGAAGTAAAGACAGCGTGGACATGGCTAATGCGCCGCCCCAATTGGACACTGCGCCGGAGTCGCCGACGAAGGTGCGCAACGCCCGCGACACGCTAAAAATCTCCGGGCTTGTGAGGTACAGCAGGTGGTTAAAAAAGTCATCCCACGTCCAAAGGAATGTGAACAGCGCGGTTGTCACCAGAGCAGGCAGGGCCAGCGGTACGATGATACGCAGTAAAACGCCCCATTTCCCGCACCCGTCAATAATCGCCGCCTCTTCGATCTCCTTCGGCAGACTACGCATGAACTGCACCAGCAAAAAGACGAAGAAAGCGTCAGTTGCCAGGAATTTCGGCACAATGATGGGGAGGTATGAACCCACCCAGCCAAAGGTGTTGAACAGGATATAACGCGGCACGATAGTGACGTGACCCGGCAGCATGAGCGTGACAATCATCACGGCGAACCAGAATTTCCGGCCCGCGAATTTGAGCCGGGCGAAGGCATAGGCGGCCATGGTGCAGGCGATCAGGTTCCCGATGACGGCCGTAGCACACATGAGCAACGAGTTGATGAAGAACCGCCCAAAAGACGTTCCAGCATAGCCTTGCCACCCGGTCACATAGTTTTCAAGGGTCACGGCTTTGGGTATCAGCCCTGGGTCACTGAAGATCATATTGTTGGGCTTAAACGAGCTGGCAACCATCCAGAGTACAGGATAGACCATCAGTATCCCCAGAGAAATGATGAACAAATGGGTTAAGGTGTGGCGCACGGCCGTTTTCGTTTTCATGTTATTCCCCCGTCCCATAAGATACCCATAGGTCCGACGATCGGAAGACAATCGCCGTGAGCACCCCTATAATAAGCAACAGCACCCACGCCATCGCCGAGGCATACCCCATTTCGTGGTACGTCCACCCCTGGATATACAGGTGGAGGGTATAGAACAGCGTCGAGTTGAGCACCCCTCCCCGGCCGCCGCCAATGATATAAGCCTGAGTAAACGCCTGGAACGTAGTGACTATCTGCAAAACCAGAGTAAACAAAATAACCGGTGAGAGCAACGGTATGGTGATGGCAAAAAACTGCTGCACCGGGTTCGCGCCGTCCACGCTGGCTGCGTCGTAATACTCCTGCGGGATTTGCTTCAGACCCGCCAGGAAAATAATCATCGAAGAACCAAATTGCCACACCGTCAACAGAATGAGCGTTCCGAGCGCGTACTCGGGGTTGGTGATCCAGCTGGGCAGGTCGGTGAAGCCGACGGCTTCCAGAAAGATATTCACCAGGCCATCTTTCTCGAACAACTTCCGCCACAGCACCGCGATGGCCACCGATCCACCGAGAAGTGTGGGGATATAGTACACAGCGCGATAAAACGCCACCCCTCGCAGTTTCTGGTTCATAAGCATCGCCACAGCCAGCGCAAAGATCAGCTTCAGCGGCACAGACACAAATACATAGGTCAGCGTCACAGACAGTGCTTTCATGTAGTACGGGTCTGTGCGCATAACCTCGCCTGTGGACGTGGTGAACTCAGACCGATCAAAAAGCGGCCCGAACATTTTTATGTAGTTGCCCAGTCCGATCCATTGGGTTGAATCAGGCTGCGTGAAGTCATAATTCGTGAAGCCCAGCCACAGCGAATAGGCCATCGGGTAAACCGTCAATACGAAGAAACCCAGAAGCCATGGCGTGAGAAACACATAGGCGGCCGCGTTTTGCCTGAGAAAGTTCCCAATACGGGAGTTGCGTATAAAGAAGCGTTGCTCCGTTGGTAAGCTGGTCGCGGTCTCTTGATGTGGGCGTATGGTCATTTCTCTACCTACCTTCCAACATTTACGAATGTGCCATAGGATAAATTGGCTTCACCCTTATCCGGATGGGGCTGGCCCCGTAGACTCACGGAGAATCAAACGTGCTGGTAGTCTAATTTTCTGAGGCGGTCGGTCAGGCTCTTGCAGGCGAGCCAACAATAACCGGGTAGCTTCACGCCCAATTTTTGCTCCATCTTTGGAAGCAGTGCTTAACCGAGGCACCAGATATTTGGCTAAAGGAATATCGTCGTAACCGAATAAGGAAACATCTTGAGGCACCTTCAAGTTCAAATCACTCATTGCTCTCAGTGCGCCCACAGCCAGGGCATCATTCAGCGCCAACAAAGCTGTGGGGCGTGAGGGCAGCTCAAGTAATTTTTTGGTGGCCTGATAACTGTCTTCGATAGTTGGGCCACATTCAGCGATCAGAGCCGGGTCAACTGGTAAACCGGCAGCTTGCAAACTTTCCTGATAAGCCAGTAAGCGGTCATTTCCCAATTCTGGAATAGCGATGCCATAGATGAGGCCAATACGACGGTGCTGCAATGACAGTAAATGTTGCATTATTTCTAAAGTCGCGTCCCGATAGTCAGAGATGACACGATCTATTTCGTAATTCACATCTGCCAGATCAGCCATCATCCCCACAACAGGCACACGCCGTTTCAGAAGGTAGGCCAGCGTTTTCTGGGCTTCTTCTGAGTGGTAGAGGAAGCTGGGGATCATGATCAGACCGTCTATGCGTCGGTGTGAGAGGTTCTTGAAAATTTCTTCGGCATGTGTGTTTTCTGGCGGAATACTGGACAGAAGGATGTGATAGCCGGCGGCATATGCTTCCTGTTCAACCCCGTCCGCGATCTCCCAGAAGTGGGGATTGTGAATATCCGGTATGATGAGGCCAATTGTTTTGGTGTTGCCTGACCGTAATGCCTGGGCGCGGGCGTCTGGCACATACTCTAGCTCGGCTATAGCATCCAATACTCGTTGGCGAGTTTCTTCAGAAATGGGCACCCGGCCTGTGGTTTGATCATTTAGCACATAAGAAACGGTTGCTCTGGAAACTCCAGCTAATTTGGCCACATCAGTTTGTGTTGGTCGTTTCATGTTAGTGCCTTTGGCTGTTCAAGGATTAGATATTGAAGAATGCTTCTCAGTCGGAAGTAAATTGCCTGTTTACACGTGTCGCTTGGTACGTGTCACCTTACACGTGTAAATAAGATGGTAGCATACATTATTTTTCCTGTCAAAGGAATAACCCTCCCCGAAAAAGTGGACATTTGGCTCACAGAGCTAAAGGATGTGAAAGGCAAAGCCCGTATTGTGGCCCGTATTAGATCGGCTGAACTAGGCAATCTGGGTGATGTTGAACCGGTTGGAGAAGGTATCAGTGAAATGCGAATCCATTTTGGCCCAGACTGCCGACTTTATTTTGCATAGAGAGGAAGGATGTTGATTTTGGTGCTTGTGGGTGGAGACAAATCTTCACAAAGCCGCGACATAAAAAGGGCCAAATTAATAGCAAAAACAGTTGAGGAGTAGCTGGCTATAGAAAGTTTTCAAAGTCTAATGCCGCTGACTATTTAGACAGCGAGGAAATGATAGCTGAATATCTTAATGCTGCGCTGGAAGACGAAAATCCTGATGTCTTTTTGGCGGCTATCGCTGATATTGCCAAAGCGCGTGGCATGAGCGGTGTGGCGCAAAGTACCGGTCTTGGCCGTGAGAGCTTATACAAAGCGCTTGCTCCAGGAGCAAAGCCGCGCTATGACACCATTCTCAAGGTTCTGCACGGCTCAGGTGTTAAACTCACTGTCACATTGTAATTTCCGGGGGTGGTAGATTTGAAATCGGTGTCAGACACAGGAGTAGCATTGTCATAAATCATGGTGTGGTCTGGCACACGGCCGTACCCCATCCCTCTCTCCCCCAATAACCAGCATCAACCAGGAGACTTTGGCAGCCGGATACGCTCAGGTGGAATGTACGGCCGTAGCCCTCACCCTTTCCCTCTCTTCCTCTACTGATCACCTCGCAAATTCTCGCGTTCCTGGTCCCATAGTCTGGTAAAGCGTTCAAAGACATCAGCAATAATTTCCAGTTCACTTTCCGAGTAACTGGAAATCAATTCCTCTTGCGCGTTACGCGCCGATTCAAACCATGATCGCACGTTTTCGGTCGCCGCTGGTGCGGGCGTGATCAGTGTGCCCCGCCGATCACCAGGATTGGGCCGGCGCTCGATTAAGCCTGCCTTTTCCAGCCGGTCGAGCATGGCAGTTGCCGCCCCCGAAGTGAGACCCGTGTGTCGGGCCAGCTCAGTCGGCGTGGCCACGCCTTTAAGGAAGAGAAAGCGGAGGCACTCCATGTCAGTCACGTTGAGGCCCGCCCATTCACTCATCGCGTTTCGGAACATGGTCAAATGAGCGCCATATTCTGCTACGGCCGTCAAAGCCCGTTTCGTCAACTCGTCTTTTGTGGATGTGGTCATATTAAGATACCTCTTGACTTTATCTTTATTATCAAGTATCTTTATTATATAACTAAACTTGTGTAGATGCAAGTTACCAAAACAACCCAAATCCGAAAAGGAGATTGATTTCCATGAGTTCCAAGACAGATACCAAAAAATCCAGCAAGAAGTCTGGTGAAGGTTTTTCCGCCGAAGAAAAAGCGGCGATGAAGGCGCGCGCCCAGGAGTTAAAAGCCGAAGCGCGGATGAGCAAGAATCGGGAGGAAGGAGAAAAAGCCATATTTGCAGCGATTGCCCAGATGGCGGAAGCAGATCGTATCATGGCCTCCCAGCTGCATGAGATCATAACGGAGAGTGCGC